>PMNP01000036.1 GCA_003161755.1 Ignavibacteriota bacterium
GCGACTGACAGCAAGAACTTCATCACGGGAAAACGATTTGCTATCGATCAGGATTTGGTCAGTCGTGTTGCTACGAGCGGGAAACCGCAGGTATTGGGACGCGTAAATCCGTCGTCGGAGCTGGACCTCATAAAATATTACGAGAGCCCTGCGGGCGTGCAATCCGTCCTTGCGGTTCCGATTTTCTTCATGAGCGGTACAAACANNAAACTCCTGTTGCCGTTATCGTGGCCGACAGCAAGGCGGAGGACCAGTTTGGCAATGAGACACTGGAGCTGCTCGGTCGCTTCACGAAACTCGTTTCATCCTTGATCAAGAGCTATACCGACAAGTACGATCTTCTGCTCGAGTCGGAATTGCTTTCGTCGATTCGAAGAATGCACTGTNNATCTTGACGAAGCGAACCGTCTTGCTGCGTGGGAGTTTCTGACTGTTGTGATGTACAGCGAGGATCAGAAAGGGTGGGCGATCCAACGGACCATCAACAAAGGGTCCCAGCCGTATGTCGGAGCAAACCTTCTGATTGACTTGCAAACGAGTGTTGTGGCGGAAGTGATCCGCACGAATTCCGTCAAGTCGGTAGACGATCTTTCCGGAACACCACCGGTCCGTTTTCATCCATCCGAACCTCCATCGCCGTCGGGATCGTTCCTGTGTGTGCCGCTGAGCTCATTCAATCGGTGTTACGGCGCAGTGACCCTGGAGGGCAGGACTTCCGGAGTGTTCCGCGGGAACGAAATTGAAATTGTCTACCNNGGTGTACATGAACGACATCGCACGGGAGCAAGTGCCGGCGGATCCTCTGATGGGCGCGTTAACCGGCAAGTATTTTCAGCGAAGGGTTGAAGAAGAGGTTTTACGGTCCAATGATTTGGGCAGTGAACTCACACTCGGGACCATTGTCGTCGACAACCTTCTCGATCAAACGCAGCGTTACGGTCCCGAAGGTTTAGATGCAATGCTGGTGACCATGGTGCGAATTCTCAGGGCAAACCTCCGTCCCTACGACGCCATCGGGAGGTTGGCGGATAATCGCATTGGCGTCCTTTTGGTGAACACGCCGGCGAGCGACGCCTACCTCTGGGCTGAAAAAGTCCGCAAAGTGGTCACAAGCGAGGTGATTACCGCAGGGACCCGGACGTTTTCCGTAACAATGAGCATGGGGCTCTGCGGCCTTTCAGAAGGCCTGGACACCAGTGAATTGACGAAATCGGCGAACTTTGTGCTTGAAAAGGCCCAGGAACATGGCGGAAACCTTGTACGGGTACACTGATTGCTGACCCTTTGAACCACTTGAGTGCATCCTATTATAGATAACGAAGCGCAAGCAATAGAATAATCGGGAGTAGTATGGCAAAACAACAATCGTTTGCTGACAAAGCGACAAAAGCCGCCCAAATGAAAGGGGCAAAATGCCCGGTGTGCGGAACGGTCTACCAGCCAATTAAGTTGGTTTCTTCGGAGCGCTCCAAAGTGGGTCCCAGCTGGAAAACCAGTGAGCGCATGGTCCAGGTGTGCAAATGCAACGAAAAAGAAATGTACTCCTGAAGATTTCCAGGCGGCTTCCGGAATAACAATTACCATTNNAATCCGGACACACATACATCGTGCTTCCTGGCAATGGGCAACCTGCAAGTGCCATGGTCCGTCGGTGCATGATGCCGGTTCGAACGGGTGTTGTTCGTGGAGAGGCACACAGAGACATTTCGTTGATCGACACACATTGAGGTGATGGATGGTGAAGATTACCAAGCAGTATACCAATCGGGAAAGCCAGTCGCTCGATAAGTATCTGCAGGAAATCGGCAAAGTTGATTTATTAAAGTCGGAAGAGGAAATCGACCTTGCGCGACGGATTAAAAAGGGGGACCAGCGCGCGCTCGAGAAACTCACCAAGGCGAACCTGCGGTTCGTTGTCAGCGTCGCCAAGCAGTACCAGAATCAGGGGCTGTCCCTTGGCGATTTGATCAACGAAGGGAATCTTGGACTGATCAAAGCGGCCAAACGGTTTGACGAAACAAGGGGATTCAAGTTTATTTCGTACGCCGTGTGGTGGATTCGCCAGTCCATACTCCAGGCCCTGGCGGAGCAATCGCGTATCGTCCGCCTTCCCCTGAATCGGGTCGGTGCTCTCAATAAGATCGGCAAGGCATTTAGTTCGCTGGAACAGGAATTTGAACGGGAACCGAGCGCAAGCGAGCTGGCAGAAGAGCTCGATATGTCGCTGTTTGAGGTGTCGGACACGCTGAAAATATCCGGCCGCCATCTTTCGATGGATGCGCCCTTTGCGCAGGGCGAAGACAACCGGCTGTTGGATGTGATCCAGGATGAACGTCAGCCTGCGCCCGATTCCGAACTCATGAAAGAATCGCTCTAGAGGGAAGTTGAGAGGGCGCTCTCGACGTTGAGCGACCGGGAAGCGGAAGTCATACGATTGTATTTCGGACTGGGACGCGAGCATTCCTTAACGCTGGAGGAAATTGGCGAACGGTTCAAACTCACCCGCGAACGGGTCCGCCAGATCAAGGAAAAAGCGATTCGACGGCTCAGACATGCCTCAAGAAGCAAACAGTTGCGTGCGTATCTCGGCTGATCCGCCTTCCCTGAATCGCGATGTCGTACGCGGGGATATGTGTGGTGAAAACGCCGAACCCGTGCATCGATTTCCCTCGCTGTCCCTTGCAGTCCTCTTTGCCGTATCGGTTGTCCTTGTAGCGCCAACGATACTTCCCGGGTGCGTTTCAACGACTCCCAGGTTCCATTCCCCGCCGGATACCGATGATGCGGCCTGGGATGACGCAGCGTCCGCTGCCACTGTGCGGAAGGAGTCGGCCCAGGAGGACGACCGGAAAGTGGACGTCCACAAGGCTGCGTCGACCCTTGCACATGCAAATTCGAGCGAGGATGATACTCCGCCAGGGGTCAGCCGCGACCGTGTGCTCCTGAACATCATTGATTTCCTTGGAGTGCCGTATAGATACGGCGGAGCAACGAAACAAGGAATTGACTGCTCGGGGTTCACTTCCGTAATCTATGCCAATGCGGCCAACCGGCCAATACCACGGTCAACGCGTGACCAGTACAAACTTGGCACAAACGTCTCGCACGGGAAACTTCGGTTTGGTGATTTGGTGTTCTTTAATACCACGGGGCGCCGCCCGTCGCACATCGGGATTTTTCTTGAGAACGACTTGTTTGCCCACGCAAGCATTTCCGAAGGTGTGACGCTGTCGTCCCTCGAAAGTACATATTATAAGAAAAGATACATTGGTGCGCGACGTATCATCGAATGATTCGCGCGGCCTGCGGAGGAATTGTTGGCACTGCTTCCTATCTATGTCTATGAACATCCGGTTCTTCGGCGAAAAGCAAAACCCGTGCGCGAAGTGGACGACAACATCAGATCGTCCGTCGCAGACATGTTTGAAACGATGCACAATGCCAATGGCGTCGGCCTGGCGGCGAACCAGGTGGGGCTGTTACAGCGCATAGTCGTTATCGATACCGCCGGAACTGATGAAGGAGGGGAGAAAGGCACCCGCTATGTGCTCTTGAATCCTCAAATCGTCAGTGAAGAGGGGACCGTGGTAATGGAGGAGGGATGTTTGAGTCTGCCTGATATCCGTGACGAGGTTGAACGTTCAAAAAAGGTCACTCTTCACTACCAGGATCTCGAATTTAAGGAACGCGAATTGACCGCACAAGGTTTGCTCGGGCGGGTGCTCCAGCACGAAATCGACCATCTCAATGGGGTCCTCTTTATCGATCATCTTGGCGTTGTCAGACGAAGGATACTGAACGGACGACTGAACAAGATGCGAAGGGGAGAGGCCGAGGCGACCTACCCCACAATCGGTGCCAGATTTGTCATGGAAGATCCGGGCGTTCCCAAAGGGCCGCCCACCGATTGATCGTCAGAATCTTGCATTCATTCCCCATCTGCGGCAATCAATGTCCCTCCGCATCGTTTTCATGGGCACTCCCCGTTTCGCAGTCCCAAGCCTTGATGTGCTGGTGAGCGAGGGACACGAGGTTGTTGCTGTGGTCACGGCACCCGACAAGCCCCGCGGAAGAGGGCGCGAAATCTCGTCAACTCCCGTCAAAGAAGCCGCAGTGAGACTGGGGCTCAACCTCCTTCAGCCTNNCCTTCCATCAGGATCTCCGTTCACGCAAACCTGATCTCATCGTTGTCGTCGCCTTTCGCATACTCCCTCCCTCGGTGTTTGCCATTCCTCCCAAAGGCTCGTTCAACCTTCATGCATCACTGTTGCCGCGCTATCGCGGAGCCGCTCCAATCAACTGGGCGCTCATACGCGGAGACAAGGAAACCGGCGTGACAACATTCTTCCTAGAAGAGCGCGTTGACACCGGAAGAATGATTGTCCAAAAGAATACTCCCATCACTCGTGAAGATGATGCAGGTTCCCTCCATGACCGGCTCTCCCTGCTCGGCGCCTCGGCCGTGGCTGAAACCGTGCGATTGATCGAGAGGNNGGCCCATGCGACACTGGCTCCCAAGATCTTCAAGCCCGATTGCCGGATTCCGTGGAACAAGCAGGCGGAAGAGGTGCGGAACTTTATCCGCGGGCTTTCACCTTCACCGGCGGCCTGGACAATGCACAGAGGCCTGACCCTCAGACTGTACCGGACCGAGACAGCGGACGGTGGAGTCGGAGATCCGGGATCCGTAACGGTCGAGGGAAAATCACTCCTGGTGCAATGCGCTGATCAGCGTCTTGCCATCCTTGAAGTTCAGCAGGAAGGGCGGAAACGGCTCGCCGCAGAGGAGTTCTTGCGGGGATATCCCCTGAAGACAGGCGAACACTTCGCGTGATTGCATCACGTCTTAATTCGACACACTCCTGAAGCGCGCCTGAGCAGAAGATCTCTAGAATGGTGGTTACGGGACTGTCAGCACCCCTGTTGGGGTCCTCCGTTCCACCAACACCACTGCCGATTCAGGAGGCAATGTCAGGACGGTCTCTGTTCCGTCAAACGATGTACGTGTGGACAAGACCCCTTGGACACGGATGGCGTTTGCCGCGAAGGGAAGGATAACTCTCCATTCTACGGCTGTTGTCGAACGATGGGGGTTGTTGCTGATTGTGAGGGACACCAGGTGTCCGGTTATGGCAATGTCGATGTCGATTGTTCCTCCTGGAACTGAGATCGATTTCATGAAAAACCTTCCATCACCAGCAAACCAACCCTCCGGCAGGCCCGCGAGGAACACAAGATCGTGGCGATCGTCGTTTCTCTGCCATGACTCGAACACGAATGCATCCCGAAGCGCAAGAATAATTTCCGCCGCCGCCCATCCGTGGTGGCCGTCGCCCATGACGCCTCCCCCTGTGGTCGGATGAATTGCTTCGGGGTAGTTCATTGTGGTTGTCGCCCGTGCCGCAACGTTTCCGAGCAGTGTCCAGAATTCCTTTCGTTTGCCCTGGTAAAGAAACGCATGCGCCAGCTGCAGCGTCAGATAGGGGTTCATTCCTGAATGGATGAAATACTGATAAAACAATCCATCGTAGGTAAAGTCCCGTAGCAATGTTCGAGTCGTGTCTTGCATGCTGGGGTCGTCGCTTGGATACAGTTGCAATGGGTAGCATGCGCAGCACGAGCCGATCATTCCCACATCGATATCCCGCAAAGGCCCCGCGGGTATTGCAGTGATGCCTTTATCCTTCTGCACTTGGGCAATCGCTGCATCCACGGATTTCCGAAAGTCAAGGGCAAGTTCTTCCGCATGTGCCCGGTCCTTCTCCCGACCCAAGCGGCTGCAAAGTCTTTTGAACCCCTCGATCCCGGCAATCGACCAGAAATCATCCCAAAAATAATAGTCCGATAATCCAAGATGCTCCGCACTGAGTCCTGGAGGAAGAAGTCCCTTCCAAGGCTGTCCGTCGTTCCTTCGATCAAGCAGCCGTGTTGCCTGAATCCAGCGGACCGCTTTTTGTGCTGACCTGAAAAGAGATTCTGCCAGTTCGCAGTTACCCGACAATTCCGTGTGCTGCCACAAGGTCCAGAGGGCCTGGCCGTTGGAATCCCATTCACCTTGTTGGGAACGGAAGTAACCCGAACGCTCCTGCCACCGGGGGAACGAAGCCACGATTGCTCGCGTCCGCTCGTGAAGGCCAACTTTGTCGAGAGCCCAGATCATGTACGCGCTGTCACGAAACCAAAACTGATGATAGGTAAACGGCCCGGGAGTGATTGTTGTCCCGTCCAGCAACATCATGAGACCGCCGAGCGATGACCGGTAGAGCTTGTTAAGACGTTCATCGGGTGTTTGCATTTCTGCGGCACCTGCCAAATGCTCTTTCCAGGAATTCTGTGCGAGTGCTACGGTCGGATAGCTTTCTGCTTCATCGACGGTCGTGTCCAACTCACATGCACAGCGAACGTCGATGGTTTCTCCCGGTGCAAGCATCGCATCGAATGCTGCGAAACCCGTTGCCAAACCGAAGGAACACTCTGTGCGATCAGGAAGATCGTCCTGGCCCATTCCTTGAACATGTGAAGCGGAATCCCCGTTTGCGTGCACACTGCTGAACACCTGATCGGGTTCGCGTGAAAACCGCACTCTGTGCCCGTCGTTTACCGTGATCCTGCTTCCATCCTCGGAAAACTCCAGCGATCGGATGAGGCTTACGCCTTCAGGATTGAATGGGCGTATGGCGAAGAGCAGCCGGACGGGAAGTTGCTGATGCGAATGGCTGGTCACTGAGGCAATGAGATGAAGGCAGGATCCAAGGGTGAATGCTGTCGACACCAGTTCAGCGTTGCCAAGGTCGAACACTGTTTCAACAATTGGCATGTCGTCCACGAGACGCTGCTGCACTGCGGCGGATTGCGACGGAAAGAACACCTGTCCATCGACGACACTCCACACATCGATGGACCAGCCGTTGGGAAACGGTGTAACCATGCCACGAGGGTCCACGATCGGTTCGAGCGGAAATCCGGGTGCGCCGATTCCGGTCCAGTTCCGGTGCGTGAGATTCATCGAGAGCCCGAGATGGGAACGCGGAATAAACGCAGGGCTCCCAGGCGAGTACTGTTGATGTGCCCAATACGGAATGACCCAGGTCGGAAGAGATTGCAGCATCGTGAAGTTCAGTACACCACGGGAAAGTTGCAGACTGTTGAGCGGGACAAGTTCCGTGGGGAGAGTCTTGGTGTTGAGTCCGCTGAACGAATTCGCAGCTCTCAGCATGTCCAGGCCGTCGGCTGAGATTTTCAGCCGAGTGGCGATCCACTGAATAATTCGCTGAAGAGGAGATGACGGCATTGTTGTCCGGTTTGGTGGCACAAAAATATCAGCATATTGCCAGCATTGCGCAATAACTGCGGGGAATTTTAATAATTCGGCAATGTTTAGATAATATACAGGTCATATCCAAAGAGTATCTTTGCATCGGTACCAATCGTATAGGGTAAGGGAGGAAGCATGAAACTTGCACCATATGTATTCTTCGGTCTTGGGGTGCTTTTTCTTGAAATGATTCGCACTCGCCCAGGATATCGAGCTCCCAGCCTACGGAAAGGGTATGAACATGAGAAACGATGCAAAGGTGTTGGCCGCAAGCTCCCCGCGCGTAGCCTATTTTGCAGGCTCAATGAAGCCTGGGCATGACGGGGTAACCCGGGTCCTTTACCGTCTTATTGATGCTCTCACATCACGCTCGATTGATCATCTTTTCTTTTCCCCTCTTGTTCCCGAGGGGTCGTTGTGCTCCCCCCGTATTCGTAAGGTTCCCTCAATACAATTTCCCTTACATCGAGAATACCGTCTGGCCGTTCCTGGTTCGGGAAGTTTTGAAAAAGAACTTGCCGAGTTCAAACCAGATCTTCTTCATATCAACAGTCCCTGTTCTCTCGGGTATGCTGCTGTCCGTTACGGGAACAAACATGGGATTCCTGTGGTTGCCACATATCACACGCACTTCCCCAGCTATGCAAAGTACTACGGCGTGGTACCACTGACAGGATTTGCCTGGAATTATATGCGGAGGCTCTATCGAGGATGTGAACGGGTCTTTGTTCCTTCCGTGCCGATAACGGAGGAACTTCGCAGCCACGGACTCTATAGCCTCCAATTCCTCCCCCACGGGGTCGACACGGTTGCATTTCATCCTCAATACCGGTCCCAGGAATGGCGGGAAAAGCTCGGCATCAGGTCAAAAACCATTCTCCTTTTTGTTGGCAGACTTGTGTGGGAGAAGGACCTTCGGGTTCTGGCCTCGGCGTATCAGTTGATCAAGGAACGACGGAGTGATACAGCCCTCGTCATCGTCGGCGACGGCCCGGCACGGGAGGAACTTGAACGCATTTTGCCGGATGCGGTCTTCCTGGGTTATCAATCCGGCGTTTCGCTCTCTGAAGCGTACGCGTCGAGCGATATCTTCCTGATGCCGTCAACGACGGAGACCTTCGGGAATGTGACCGTGGAGGCGATGGCATCCGGGTTGGCGCCAGTGTGTGCTGCAGAGGGCGGGGCATGCGGACTGGTGCAGGACGGCTGTACCGGACTTCTTGCGCGGCCGAGGGATGCAGCCGACTTCGCGGAGAAGACGCTTATGCTTGTTGAACAACCGGGTAAACGCGCCGAGATTGCGGACCAGGCGCTGCAGTTTGCCCGCCGTCAGACGTGGGATCACATTTTCGACGAGTTGATTGCGAACTATAACGATGTTCTCCGGGAATACAGGAACAACCACATTCGCGACTTCAGGAGAGCGGCATGAGAACCGGTTTCACGATTGGGCATTTGTCGGATCTGCACATTGATGTGACGCACCATCGTGCAAACATTCGGAACACCAAGCGGGTTCTGGAATATATGTCGCGGGTAGGGATTGACCATCTTGTTGTCACTGGAGACATCGCGGCTGACGCCGATCCGAAGGCACTGAGGGTGGCGAGAAACCTGTTTGAATCATATGGATTTCTTTCACCTGAACGACTTTCAGTCATTGTCGGGAATCATGACATCTTTGGCGGGTTTAATGCGCCAGATGAGATTCTCGGGTTTCCTTCAAAATGCAGAAGGACCCACTACCTTCAGAGGATGAGAGATTTCCACCAATGTTTTGCCGGTTCCTTCGCAGGATGTCTGCGTACGAATGACGAAGATCCGTTTCCGTTTGTCAAGGATCTTGGTGTTGCAGTGGTGATTGGAATGAACTCGATCGCCCCATACTCCAGCGTAATAAATCCGGTGGGTTCAAACGGCATGGTTGAAGAACGCGATCTGAAGCTGATCAGGAAGCACCTTGACACGAAGTTGTATAAACACAAACAGAAGATCGTCCTCATCCACCATCACTTCAACAAGATGATATCAGCTGGCGGGGGCGTGCTCAACGTGTTGAGTTCGCTGGAGCGTCAGACAATGAAGTTGTGGAGAAAGAAGGCGATCCTTGAGTTTCTCGGCGACATCGGTGCCGGTCTCGTTCTCCATGGGCATGATCACGTTAATCTTGAATACTCGCGCAAGGGGATCAAATTTCTCAACGGCGGAGCGTCAGTCCTGAGTCCGTCGCCGGAAATTCTTCATGCGAATTTTGTTCATGTCACAGATGACCGCGTTACCACCGAAATGCACGCCATTCCTGCCATGAAGCTTCGGCAGACAATTTCCGTCCCAGCCGGCATTGGTCCAGATGATCCGGCAGGTGATGCTATTGAGGAAGCTGCGTAATTCCACCTTTACCGAACGTAACAATTCCATAATGCGGAGGTCACAATCGGTTAACCATGGGCCGGTATATTGGGCTCATGAACAACGGAGATGAAGATCCGTGCTTAATCGGTTGTTGCAATGGGATACGGCAGGAGTAGTCTGGCTTTGCCACCGCAGAGGTGGCATGCTTGACACCTGCATGAAACTGCTGACGAAGGCGGGCGACGGGTACCTCTGGGTGATTTTGGGATTTGCCGTGAGCCTCAGTCAGAACCGGCCTGTCCACTATTTCCTCACCCTGGCCCTGGCCTATGCCATGGAATTGTCGGTGTATTCGTTCATCAAGCGGATTGTCTCGCGGAATCGGCCGTTCTTATCAGTTCCAGGGGTTACCAAACTTATCCTTCCGCCTGACGAATTTTCATTTCCTTCAGGTCACACCGCGGCGGCTTTTGTTACGATGGTGGTGGCAGGCTCAGTCTGCGGTTTCCTCATTCTACCGCTCCTCTTGCTCAGCATGGCAATAGGCGTCTCGCGCGTCTATCTGGGCGTCCACTATCCAAGTGACATCATCGCAGGATCCCTCTTGGGTGCGCTTTCGGGTGTTGCTGCGATTGCGATGATGTGACAGTACAGGCTGAATGCCCTCTGTCACGGCAAAGCGGGCGACAAGCGGCTGTAACCGATCCTATGCTCGACGTGGCAAAGGGAGGATCTTGTGGATCTGGTCTCTGGAGTGTTCCTCCTGCAGGCCAGGCGGGCCCTGCCGGCAGATCCTGACCCCTGCCTCGTAGGGCCCTGCTGTTCGTACCTGTCGCAGATATTGTTACGGTGGTCCGCTAAAATCCGGCGAACCCGCACCGTAGACTATTCGTTCCATAATTGAGGAATTGGAGGTTTCAATGGAAGCAAAGTACCAGGAAGATCTTGAATTTGCCTTGGAGCTGGCTTATGCTGCCGGCGTTACTGCCATGGCTGGGTACCAGAACACTGATGCGATTCTCAAGGAGGACGGCACTGAAGTAACAAGCGTCGACCGGAGGATAGAACGGAGACTCAAGGCTATGATCGCCAAGCGTCACCCCTCGCACGAAATCCTGGGGGAAGAATATGGCGGCAATTTTCCGACCGGTGCACGTCATCTTTGGGTGCTCGATCCCATCGACGGGACATCCTGGTACGCCATGGGGGCTCCACTGTTTGGGACGCTCATCGCATTGTTGGAAAATGGCGAGCCGGTGGTGGGAGTAATTCATATGCCCGCGCTTCAGGAAACGCTCTATGCGGCGAAAGGGTCAGGATGCTGGTACACGCGCTCCTCTTCAACCAAGATGCGTGTCAATGCCCGCAGGACAGTGCCGCTTGGCAAAGCCGTGATCACCGCATCCGGAGTGCATGGCACAAATCTTNNTGCCGCGGATTGAGCCACGCAGCGATCGATACATTTATGAAGCCGTGGGATTCTGCGGCCCTGATCCCGTGCATCCAGGAGGCGGGGGGTGTCGCCGGTACTATCTCCGGAAAACATACTGGTGTTATCGAAGGAGGAAGTCTGGTCTCGGCTTGCAGTCAGGTGATGTACGATCACGTTATCAGGGCGCTTCGTCAACGAGGGGATGAGGTAGATCCGGAGCAGGATTCTCCTCGGGGACTCATAATTCCTTCAGGGATTAGCCGAATCAGTGCCGGTGGCGCGAGGTAGGGCCAACGGTTCCTGGTCGATTTGCGCCTCGCCGATCGAAGCAGGGTGGTCCATCTGCAGCAGAATAAGATACCAGGCAAACGTCACAATGAGTGAGATGGTTTGAGGGGAATGCGTCCCGGGTGACAATTCCACGTCCCCATGGACGCTGTTGCTGAGGTTGTGAGAGACATCGGCCTGCCAAAGACTGATGCGAACAATGACTGAGTTTTCGGCATCAGTGATCTCGAATTCTCCCCTGAGGATGCTTCGAAGTTTCCAGTGAAAGGTTGTTCCGTCCCCAAGGGAGAATGTCCCTGTCGTCCAGTGATAGCGCGGAAAGAATCTGGCGGTTTGCGCGCCGTCCGGCTCCCGGCAAACAACATATTCACGGTTCCAGAGTTTTTCTACGCGAAACAGCCATGTTCCCGAAATCGTCTCAGCGATCGCGCGACGATCGCCGGACATGAGGAGTTTTCCCGCCGCCTTTGTTCCCGCCATGAGAACGGAGCCCTCAACGCCAAGGCCCGGCTTGAGCCACATCATGTCTCTTCCCGGCTGTAGCCAGGTCATTTCCCTCGACACATGCCAAAGCGATCCACTCGTCATGACTCGATTCCGACTATGGTGATAGTGCGTCATTGAAAGCAGCGAAACCCCAACGCACAATTATAGGAAATCGATGTTGCGCGTGTATTACCTCACAATTACGCTATTGTTAGATCCTCGCAGACCTTGTGACGCTGTTCAGGGTAGGGTGGCTGGGAAGGCTGCGCGGTCCTAGCAGGCACGCAAGGATGGCCGTTTTTGGTTTTTTTTGAAGGGATTCTGTTAACAATTTCTTAACATTGCTGTAATCTTCAAGCAACAGCCATTCCCGATATTTGCATCGCAACAACGGGTCAGGACCTCGTTGCCTCTTGTACGAGCAGAGCGTTTCCGGAACGTTTCTTCTCCAAGCAGAGATGTCCCTCATGGTGCTGACCGAAACCGCTTGTGTGCGATGTGAGCCTTTCACTGTCACACAGCGTGCGTAACCAATCCACTCATTATCAAACGTCATTAAAGAGATTCCTATGAAACGGTTGCTTACAACATTGTTGCTCGTGGCAGTTGTTTCGCTCAGCGCATTTGCGCAGGGCAAATTCAGCGGAGTATTTTTTGGCGACTATTTCTATAGTGCAGCCCGCGATACCGCATTCAGAAGCGCTGATCTCTCGAACGCGGCCCTGAAGGGGCCCAAGAGTATGCAGGGGTTTGTCATCCGCAGGGTCTATTTCACTTATGACTATGCCATCAATGAACAGTTCGATANNTTAGAAGTTGACGGGAGCAACGGACCAACAAAAGGCACGGCGACGGTCGATGGTAAGTACTCGGTGGATGTCAAAGATGCATGGTTGAAATGGAAGGGCGTGTTCAAGGGAAGCGATCTGATTTTCGGTATCCAGCCGACGCAGGCTTATGATGTGTCTGAAGCCGCCTGGGCGTATCGCTCTCTCGAAAAGACCATCATGGACTTGCGTGGAATCGTCTCCTCCCGCAATCTCGGCGTTGCACTCCGTGGAAAGATTGATGATAAGGGAATCTACAATTATTGGATACTCGTCGGTAATGGAGGTCCCAAGGATGTCGGCAACTCGCCGAAGGATTTAAGCGCGTCGTTGGCAACAGGCGACAAATTTAATGTGTATTCCATTTTGTTCCATGTGAAGCCAGATCCGACGGTACAGTTCACCTTGTATGGTGACTATCGTCCGACGTATAATGTGAATGACCCCGCAAGCACCACTGCTCCCCCAGCCACCGTGACGAACGCATCGTACACCGCAGGAGGGTTCGTTAACTATACGCAGCCCGACAAGTTTTCGGTTGGCGTAGAAGGGTTTCTGAGAGGAACAGCAGACGCGTACAAGGACCTCACGGATCCGAAAACCTTGAAGACCCAAAAGACACTCGGTGTTTCAGTCTGGGGATGGTACAATATTGATACTTCATGGTCTGTCGTTGGCCGGTTCGACTACTTCGATCCCAGAACGGGGAGCTCCCTCACAGCAGCCGAAAAGGGAGACAGCCGCGACTATATTCTCGCAGCAATTGTGTACAAACCGGCAAAGAACGTGCAGGTGATGCCGAACGTCCAGATCGAAACCTTTGAGAAGATTCCGAATGTCCGATCTGTTGACGCATCGGTGACCGGTCGTCTGACGTTTGCATTCGGATTCTGAGGAAAGGAGATGAATTCCCGTCGGGGCGGACAGAGTGTCGGAGGAACTGGGGCTCCGCTATTGGCTTGGCACGCTCTCTGTACGCCCCGGGCGTTTTCCCAGAGCACAGTAAGTTAATAAAGCAGTCAAGATCACTGGTACTTTCACAAGGAGTGTCCTTCATGAAACTACGAAGCTTTGTCCTTGCAATGGCAGCGATAGCACTGATGGGACAGTCTGGTGCCGCCCAGCTCAAACTGAATGGGGCAGGTGCAACATTTCCCTACGTGATTTATTCAAAGTGGTTTGATGTGTACCATACCAAGACCGGCATCGAGTTCAACTATCAGTCGATTGGAAGCGGCGGCGGGATTAAACAGGTCATTGAAGGGACTGTGGACTTCGGTGCCAGCGATGCGCCAATGACGGACGATCAGCTCAAACAGGTCCTGGATAAGCAGGGAAGCGAAGTGCTTCATATTCCCACCGTGATGGGTGCAGTAGTTGTCACCTACAGCATTCCCAATGTGGGAAAGGGTCTGAAACTCTCTCCAGAGGTTCTCTCAGGGATATTCCTTGGTGAAATCACTTCCTGGGGCGATTCCAAAATTACCTCCATCAACCAGGGAATGAACCTCCCGGATCTGCCAATCGTTGTGGCCCATAGGTCGGATGGCAG
>PMNP01000351.1:0-659 GCA_003161755.1 Ignavibacteriota bacterium
ATGGACTTAGCTCCGGGCCGTGAGACAACAAGAAAATCGGTCCTTATACCATCTATCAGACTTTCTTTCTTGTGCCGCAAAACGCGATTTATTTTGACTGAACGATCTGTGTCACGCAGCCGTAGCAGACATCCGCGTCTCATTTCAGGGAATGGCGCTCGTTACCATCACACTCAACCATAAAGGCGTGTCTCGCAAATGGAGCCAACTTTTCTCACCGAAGCCAGGTTGCTTCCGGTTCTCAACGAGCTGAAGAAACGTGAACCCATATTCCACACTCCGGCGTTCGGCAAGAGCCGAGCCGATCACGAGAAAGTCACCGATGCTGATTACTGGGAAGTTGGCGCTTCCGGCAACCGCTATAGTCGGGAATACGTGCTCGATGAACTCGAGAGGTGCGGTCACATCGAGATCGACCACACATGGGAAACGAANNAACAACTACCTCCTCACATACACACTCGCTCAAGGCGATCGTATCACTCGAAGATCAACAATTTGGCGAAGAACGTCGCAAGGTTGGCAGATTCTTTATCACCAAGGGACGATCGCCCAGGAGCCATGAAAACGCTCGTGAGCCATTTACTAGCTCGGTGGTATGGCTGCGCTGCGCCTGACAAACGCCAAACCGATCTGATCCGCCAAACCGCCAAACCGCC
>PMNP01000351.1:681-7833 GCA_003161755.1 Ignavibacteriota bacterium
AGTCGACTTTTTACAGAACCTGTAGGCCGACTCCGCCAAAAAGATGGCGGACACATCTCCAGAGTCGGCTGATCGAAAGAGACGGGTCTGGACTTGTACGCCGCTGTTTGGCGTAGACCCGTCCTACAACTGTGGGCCGACTCCGCCAAACAACTGGCGGAACAGGTCCGCCTATCCGCCAATCCGCCAAAAAGAATGGCGGATAAGGTAAGCGTGGCGGATAATGTTTGAGCATGGCGGGTTCCGATGGATTGACGGTTTCGAAAGACGGCGGACAGGTCTCCTGAGTCGACTTTTTACAGAACCTGTGGGCCGACTCCGCCAAACAACTGGCGGAACAGGTCCGCCTATCCGCCTATCCGCCAAAAAGAATGGCGGATTAGGTAGCATGGCGGACTATTTATAATTGGGAGTGACCGATGCCACCAGATTTCCGGGAACCGATAGATGTGAGATTCTTCCTGCTCTTCATTCCGATTGCCTATATCTCGTATCTGTTTCACGAGTTCGGACATTGGAGCGTAGGAGAGATGCTTGGCAATCGCATGGTGTACAGTATCAACTACGTATGGCCGAAGGACGGCCACTATCTTCAGCAGAGCGATGATTTGTATGTCTGTCTTGGCGGTCCGGGATTCAGTGTGCTTCAGGCGGTTATCGCTCTCTTGGTGATTGAGAAATTCGGAACGCTCTATGCCTATCCTTTTGCGTTCATCCCAATGTTCAATCGGTTCTTCTCAGATCTTCTCGGCGGATTCAGCAAGCAGGATGAGGCGAGGATTGCGGTTCTGATGGGCACAGGAACTTACCTGGTTGCGATCATCGTTCTTGCGATACTCTTGCTGATAGTTATCAGGTGCAGCTACAAACTGAACATCGGGGCGAAGACCAACGCCTATGTACTCACGGTCACCACCGTATGCCAACTTCTGGTCATAGGAACGTACAAACTCTTCAACATATAGATCAGTGGTTGGTCGGGTTCGCGGCAATGTGTGGGCTGCGCCTGACAAACGGCACCACAGCGCTTCCACCAAAAGGTACAGCATGGCCGGACAGACGCACACCTGCTTTCGTCCGCCTTCAGCGGACTTCGGTTTGCCTGAACGTTTTGCGTCACCGTGGCGCACACGTCCTTAACAATGTGTTACTTTCTCTCACCTTGACAGAACTATGAAGATACTCGCACTGGAAAAGGAATTGCCGAAACGTCCCGGCGACAGGTTCACCGACAAATTGCTCGAAGAGGAAGCACGGTGTGTTTGGCAGCTTCATCAGTCGGGCGTCATCCGCGATCTTTATTTCCGTGCTGACAAACGAGCGGCAGTCCTGTTGCTCGAATGCAGCACCGTCGAAGACGCGGGTTCAGTGTTGTCGACGTTGCCGCTGGTGCGACAAGGGTTAATTGAATTTGAGCTTATTCCACTGACAACCTATTCTGGTTTTGAGAGGCTGTTTAAAAAGTGACGAATTACACGCTCCATGGCAAACGCAGAACAACCGCAACCACGACCCATTCCGTCAATGGCGGGACAAGCCGTCCCATCCTTGGGCGGAGACGATCTTCGGTGTGGTGGCTCTCTCCCTTGGGGGACCTTGTGTCCGAGCCGAAGCGGCTTATACTTTGGTCGATACCAACGTGAAGAACTCAAGAAGCTCAGCAGTGCCGTCAAGGACGACTCAATGTGTTAGAGGAGGGAAGAACAGACAGATGAACAAGATAGTTATAGGGCTCGTAGCGGCGGCAGTAGTCGCTGCGTTGACTTTTGCGGCTACATCGATGGATCAGACCCCGCGCATTGCGCTGGGCATTGTCATCGGCATACCGTCGTTCGTGCTGATGATCGCAAGCCGGCGTCAACTTGGCACATCGTTTTCCGTGATGCCAGAAGCGAGAGCTCTCGTCACAACTGGTTTGTATGCGAGAGTTCTGAACCCCATGTATGTTTTTCTCGACCTGTTCCTTGCGGCTGTGATCATCGGTCTTGGTTGGCCGATGCTGCTTTGGGCCTGGGGATGCCTCGTTGTGGTGCAAACTGTGCAAGGTCACAAAGAGGCAAACGTGCTCGCAGCGGCGTTTGGGTCTGACTATGAGAAGTACAGGAGGCGGACGTGGTTTTGATGGACCAATGAGTACTTATGAAAGAGAAACACAACCCTCTGTTGAAAGCACTCTTTCTCGAGACGGTCGATGCTCAATTGCGCAACAATGACCCTCCGGAGACTCGCGAAACATTCGATCGTCTGCGGGCGAATGGCATCGGTGAGAAAGACGCGAAGGTTTTGATCGCAGCAGCCGTCGCCGTTGAGACATATCAAATCATGAAATCGGGAACGCCCTTCAACCATGAGAGATTTGTCCGGAATCTGAAGCAACTTCCGAATCAATCATTTGAAGAGTGAGTGCTCGAATTGTGGGGCGGGACATAAGAACACATGTCTTTATATGTACAATGTCAACGAGAAAGGCGGATCGGGGCTCTTTTCGCTGATCTTCATTCCCTAAAATGCAAGTCAAGGAGATATCTTCCATGAAGCAATTGATGATTGCTTTGGCCTTTGTTGCCGTTGTGGGGCATTGTCACGGCCAGAACGGTGAGCCCGCACTTGTGGCCGGCGTCGAGCGGGCAAAAGCTGCATTTCTCGTCGGATCATTTGCCACGACAACAACGTTTGCACCGAACCCGGCGATGCCAAAAGGCGTCACGGGGACAGGCACTTCAGTCATTGCGTATGCTCTCGACTCACTGTTCCTCTCGATCGAGGACCAGAGCGTCAACGATCTTTTCGGTCACTACAAGGCCCATGGAATGCTTGGATTTGACTCACAACAACATCAGTTCGTGCTGTCAATGTTCAACAACTTCGGCGACCACCCGACATACCACGGCAACTTCGTCGGCGACACCCTCGTATTGCAAACCAAAGTGGAGGCGCCGAGAGGCTCCTTTGATCAACAACTGCGTTGGTATAAAGAGGGCGAAACAGTGCGACTTCGGGTGCTGAATGATTTCGGAAAGGGATTTGTCCCGGTCCTTGATCAAACAGCAACTCCGGCTTCGCCAAAAACGAAATGAGGAATTGCTGAAGAATGCCGTGCCAGTTAGCCTTCCACTCTAAGAGCGGCGTTTCAAGAACGGCAACGAAAGCAACTGCATTGGAAAGTGAATAATTCTTTCGTGATATTGAGGAGAAGAAGGAGGAGGTGGCCCATGAGACAAGTTGTTCTCTATCCCGGTGAAGATGGCTATTGGGTGGCGGAATGCCCAAGCCTGCCAGGCTGTGTCAGTCAAGGGACGACCAGAGAAGATGCGATATCCAATATCCGAGAAGCAATCAAAGGATATGTCCAGGCCCTCGAAGACGACAAGGTAAAGGTTCCGGAAGATCGTTTTGAGGCCTTGTTGGTTGCGGTATGAGCGGCCTCCCGAGAATATCCGGACGGGACTGCGTGAAGGCGCTTGGGAAAGCCGGTTTCATATTCAAACGGCAAGAAGGCAGTCACATCATCTTACGGAGAAACGAGCCATTTTGTCAATTGGTGGTGCCCGATCACAAGGAACTNNTGCGGGCCATTATCCGTCAGGCGGGGATCAGTGTGGAGGAATTCATAAAACTACTCTAAACGCCGCCAATGCGCCTACAACCACAAATCTCCTTCGTGAGCGAAACCGGACCAGGAGTTTGTCTGGCTCACCATAGGGAATTCGTTCAAGCCCCGTTTTCAGTTCATGCAGAACTGCGGACGGGGCTCAGTCGTTTTGGTGAAGGCATGAACAACGGGTGGCGCCTTTGTCGCCAACATGAGGAATAGCGCATGATTGCGCGGTTAGGAATTCTGCTGGCAGCGATCGCGCTTGTAACCGACATCTCCACACCTATTGTGGTGGCGTTCGTTGAAGAATGCGTGTTCAGACTTGCGTTCTTGGGCGCACTTCTCCTCTGGACGAGCGTTCCCTGGGCGATCGCGATCTCGACAGCGGCGTTCGCGGGAGCCCACGTCGCCAACCAGCACGTCACGGTGCTCGCACTGTGCGGCTATATCGTGGGAGGCATCTATTATGGAATGGCCTTCGTGAAAACGGGAAGGCTCTGGCTCCCCTTTGGCCTTCATCTTGGCTGGAACTATGGAGAAGGACGCTTGCTTGGCTTCTCGGTAAGCGGTGGTCCCGTTCCAGGTCCATTTGTCCTCCAGCACGACTCGGGTCCCGCGCTGCTCACAGGAAGTGACTACGGCCTCGAAGGCGGCTTGGTGGGTCTGGCGGCGCGCTTCATTCTCCTCGCTCTTCTTCTTGCATGGTTGTATCGCAAACATGAAATGATTGGAAACATCAGAAAGATTTCATCGTGAAGACAAAATACCTGGTAGTAGCCACTCTGCACATATGCCTGATCATTTTCATACTGCTTAATCATGACATGTTGGTCTGGGGTATCGTTGAACTGTACTGTATTGCCTTCGCGTCCAGTTTCATCCTGGCAAATGTTGCATATCTCTTCATGAGGAAAAAACCGTACGTTAACCATATCAAGAACGAGTTCTTCAAAACTTCCATCGCGCAAATTGTCCTTCTCGCATTGGTCATTTACAGCACGCAGACACGATACATTTCAAAACATGATGCACTGCAGGACCNNACCAGGATCTCTACCATAATACTTCGAAAGCGTCATTCGATTCGCTGCTCGATGAGTACAAACGCATCATGCCGAACGACATTTCCGAACTGGACTTCTATAGAGACTGTTCAAGGCTGACCTCACGATTCAAGGACGGTCACACCCGGATCATGAACGATATATTGGACAAGAGGATGCAATTTGCGATCCGTGCCATCTTTCCCTACCGAATCAGAATTATCGATGACAGAATGTTTGTCATCGATAACCTGACGCTTTTGCACAGAATTCCGCCGGGATCTGAAATCGTCGCGATCAACGGCAAAAGCGCAGTCCAGTGCATCAGCGAATTAAGCCAATTGGTTAGCTACGAGACCATAGGATGGAGAAACACGCTCATTGTTGATCCGTTCACCATCGGGATATGGAACGGATTCAACTCCTTCACCATAGACTATCGAAGACCGGGGAGCAATGACGTGTCTCAAGTCGAGTCGAGCGGAGGCATGTTTTCGAAGATGGCCATTGTCTATCGTTTGTTCTCCGAACGACCGAAGGAATTGACATTCCACATACTGCCGGGGAACATCGGCTATATCGGATTTTATGGATGCAACGACCTGAGCGGATACAAACAGTTCTATGAGTCGACCTTTAAGGAGATAAAGGAAAAACACATTCAGAGTCTTATCATCGATATTCGGAATAATGGTGGGGGATACTCCGTCATCGGAGCCGAACTTATGCAGTACATACTTCACAGGTCATTCAAAGAGTCAGATTCGTTAGCATTTAGAGTAAGCAGGGAGATTGCAGAAACGGGCAAGTTGGATTACTTTCTCAAGCACGAGGAGCAGGTGCCAGGAAAGAAGGTCTCGATAGAAACCAATGGGCTTTACCTGCCGCGTGATAATCCTAATCGATTTCCGGGAAGCTGCATCATGTTGATGAATCATGCAACATTTTCCGCAGGAACTATGGTTGCGGCCACCTTCCACTGTTATGCGGACGGCATGATCATCGGCGAGGAAACAGGTGGTTTAACGGTGGGCTTCGGCAATGCGCATTTTTTTGATTTGCCGAATTCCAGGATGAGAGTCATGACGTCATGGAATTGGTCTTATCTTGTTGGTGGAATCGACAATGGGAGCGGCGTCATGCCCGATTCCACGGTTTCCAATACCATTGACGACGACGTCGCCGGAAGAGACAGAGTGCTTGAATGCGCGGTTGGTATAATCGGGAAAAGGTTGTCTGTGAAGGATACGGCCTCCTTCATCACAAATCCCATCATCAGTGGGTATTATGCCGACCCGACAATCATCAAGGATCACGACACGTGGTACGTTTATGCAACAAGAGATCCGTGGGGTGGCGCCGACTTGGCAGTTCTTACCACGAAGGACTTCAGGAATTGGAACTACGAGACCATCAACTGGCCCACCAAGCAATCATGCACCAGCACGACGTCAAATCAGAACATGGTATGGGCACCGTCCGTGGTCAAGGCCAAAGACGGGAAATTCTATATGTACGTCTCGGTTGGAAGTGAAGTGTGGGTTGGCGTCAGCAGTCAGCCGCTGGGGCCATGGGAAAACGCGAAACCCGATCATAGTCCGTTGATTCGCAGCACGATGTTTCCGGGATATCACATGATTGACGCCGAGTGTTTCGTTGACGATGACGGTCAGGCATACCTGTACTGGGGTTCAGGACTCGGATGGGTGAATGGCCGCTGCTTCGCAGTGAAGCTCAACAAGGACATGACAACCTTTGATGGCGATCCGAAGGTGATTACACCGCCCAGGTATTTCGAAGCACCGTACATGCTGAAGCGGAATGGCATGTACTATTTGATGTATTCTGATGGCAAAGCAATCGATGCGTCATACAAGATCCGTTACTCCATCGGAGCCACTCCGTTTGGACCATGGAAGGAAGGCAAGAACAGTCCAATCCTCTCCACCTCGCCTGACAGCAGCACGTATGGCCCGGGTCATCACACGGTATTCAAAGAGAACAATCAGTATTACATTCTCTACCATAGAATTCATCCGCAAAACAAGGAATACGTATTGAGAGAACTCTGTATCGACAGTCTGAATTTCAATCGTGACGGTTCCATCAAGGCGATCAAACCGATGGGAGTATCTTCAATCATAAACCTCCCTTCGAGCAATGGGACCATACCTTAGTGGATCCAGGCTTGATGGGGGTCGTTTGTAGGCACTCCAGTGTGCCCACTTGCCTGATGCAGCATATCCGACCAACAATCGCAACCATCGACAGAATATTGTTTGTCGCAACGTTTCGTAGTGGTCTGCGTATGATCAGAAGCGAAATGCACGTTTTCTTGCCCCACCTACGACGATGCTTGCTCGGCGCTCTTTCACTCTTTACCAGTGGAGAAATCCATGAACAGGAAGTTTACCATTTTCATGAGTGTTGTCATTATGACAGCTCTTTCTAGCCCCGCCTTGTATCCATGCACCACGTTTGTGCTTCACCAGGGCAACAGGCTAATCTTTGGCC
>PMNP01000136.1 GCA_003161755.1 Ignavibacteriota bacterium
GTACTCATGGGCAGACGGACCTACGAGTCCATTGGCCGCCCTCTCCCGGATCGACGCAACGTGGTACTGAGCTCCCGACCTGTTCAGGGTGTAGAACACTATCAGACCTTTGAGGAAGCTCTCGAAGCGCTGCGCAATGAGCCGATCGTCTTCGTCATAGGTGGTCCGTCTCTCTACACCCGTCTCCTCGAATCTGNNTTTCCCTCCTTACGAGCATCTGCTTGGGACACGATTTACCTTGGTATTGCGTGAGAAGCATGAGGGATTCGAATTCCTCGATTACAAAAGATCCTCTTCGTCGAATCTCTCATGATCTGCCGGAACAACAAACGACCGGCGAGAAGCAGCGGAAGAATGCATGGAAATCACTCATCAGACTATTCTCCGGATGGCCACTCCCGCAACGATACACAAGGGGGAGCGCTACTACCTTCAGGGAAGGGTCAAGCTTCTTAAGAGCAGCAGCGACGCCGTATCCNNTTCTGTTACCCTTGAAAAAAAAGGACGATCCCTGCAAACCTCGTGCACCTGTCCGTTCACCTGGGGGGGTGAATGCAAACATGTCGTTGCCGTGATGTATGCGTTGCTTAAACGGCCTCAATCGCTTCAGACCCATGACTCGCCGCTTCTGAGAGAATTGATGCGCGGCTCGGGTGGTACGGCATCCCCCCGCCGACGCCTTCCCACGTGGGCCAAAAGTGTGTCACGCATTCTGGACCAGCCACCTCCTGCTCATTCCTCACCATTGGATTGGCGGCTTGGGTTCTCTCTCTCTCTTGAGGGACCTGCCCGACGTCTCTATCCTCTTCGCATCCGGATCAGGAAGGACGGCACAGAAGGCCAGGCTTCCATTCTTCAGCGTTTCCACCCGTATGATTTTGATCGACTCGACCGCGATCAGCGAATTCTCCTCTCTCTCCTTTTGCAAAATGGCGGACACAACTCTTCAGAGGAAGGATATGATCTGTACCTGGGATCAAACGCTTTCCCTGATGGGAATGTCCGAAATGCCGCTGACAGGGAGGATCTTCATTGGAATGATCTGTTGCTCCTTCTGCACAACCAAACGATTTTTCTTCGTGAAAACAAAAATTTCGCTGGCCGGCGCTTGACGATCATTCCTGAAGCGGGTCACGCTTCCTTCAGTCTCTCGGAAGCTGCAGGAGAGTTGACGCTCTATCCGGAAATTGAATGGACGGGAACCACCACGCCTGTTTCCGACGACATCGCGGTGATTTCCAATCATCCCTTGTGGGTGTTGCTTGGAGATCAGATACGGCGTATTGAAGGCATCACCGGTGACGATCTCCAGCAGCTTCAGCGAATGAGCACTCCCCTGGTTGTTCCAGCGCGCGATCGGGAGGCATTTCTCAATCATGCTCTGCCCCAATTACTTTCCCGTTACCGTCTCCGATCCTCGGCACTGGAATTCCGAGCAGTTTCTGTGCCGCCGGTGCCGCGCCTGTATCTTCTTGAATCGGCTGGATCGCTCGTTGCAGAGATACGTTTCCGTTATGATTCTCTTGAAGTCCTGCCTGGTCTCCTTTCACCTTCCGGCCCGGATATCTTCACCTCGGAAGGAACGATCGTTACGTTGCAAAGGGATCGTGATGCCGAGCAGGCTGCGATTTCACGACTGGTGGACACAGGTTTGCAGAGGGATCTTTCGAGCGAAACCCCGCTGACCTTTTCACCCAAGGGGGATCCTCTCGAATGGCTTGCCGACAATCTACCAGGCCNNCCGGATTCGAGGTCTTTGGTCAGGACCAATTGCGGCGTTACCGTGTCCGTTCGGCGCCCACACGCGTGTCGTTCAGTATTTCCTCCGGGATCGACTGGTTCGACCTGACCATGGATCTTTCTTTCGAGGGAACACCAGTGTCGCTGGCGGCATTTCTCCAGGCAATCCGCGAGAAGAAGAGATTCGTGCGTCTGGCCGACGGCAGCTATGGGATGCTGCCCCAGGAGTGGCTGCGCCGCTTTGCGATGGCTGCAGCGCTGGGCAATCCGGAGGAAGAAACTCTTCGCTTTTCGCGCACTCAAATTCCCCTGCTTGAAGAATTGTCGGAGACGGGGGAATTTGATGCCGACATCACCTATGAACATCTCCGGCAGCGACTCGCCTCCTTCTCCGGGATCGAAGCTCACGCCGGGCCGGAGGGATTTGCCGGCACCCTTCGCCCATACCAGCAGGCCGGCATCGATTGGCTGCTGTTCCTTCACGATTTCGGCTTCGGCGGACTCCTCGCCGACGATATGGGTTTGGGGAAGACGATTCAGACTCTCGCCCTGCTTCAGCACATCCATGCACTCAAGAAGGAACCGCCATCGCTCATTGTCGTTCCCACCTCGCTCGTCCACAACTGGGAAAGTGAAGCTTCACATTTTACGCCGTCGTTACGGGCGCTTGTGTATCACGGCATTGGTCGCAAGCAGTATCGGAACAAACTTGAGTCCTGCGACGTCGTGATCACGAGTTATGGCATCCTCCGCAGGGATATCGAGTTCTTGAGGGGACTGACCTTCACCTATGTTGTCCTTGACGAATCGCAAAACATCAAGAACTTTGCTTCCGTGAATGCCCGGGCGGTACGCCATCTGAAATCCCATTTCAGGCTGGCGCTCACCGGCACGCCGGTGGAGAACAATCTCACCGAGCTTTGGTCGCAATTCCAGTTCCTCAACCCGGGGATGCTCGGTGGTTTGCGCACATTCACAGAATCCTTTGCCCGTCCCATCGAGCGCCTTCATGATGAATCCAGGGCTGCCACCCTGAGGCGAATGATCCACCCATTCCTTCTCCGAAGAACGAAAGAGCTCGTCGCGGCCGAATTGCCTCCTAAAGTCGAATCGACGGTACTCTGCGATATGGAGGAAGCACAACGCTCTGCCTATCATCATTGGCGCGAGTACTACCGCCAGGCAATCATGCGCAGCGTGGAGACCGTTGGACTTCGCCGGAGCACAGTGAAAGTGCTGGAAGGACTCACCAAGCTCCGCCTGGTCTGCTGCCATCCGCAACTTGCCGATGAACAGTATCACGGCTCATCGGGCAAGTACAACGCCTTCCAGGAGATGCTTGACGATATCCTTGCTGAGGGACACAAGGTGCTCGTGTTCTCGCAATTTGTCAAAATGCTCACGATTCTCCGTCGCCACCTCGACAAGCATAACGTTGTCTATGAATACCTCGACGGACGCACCATTCATCGGAAAGAGAGGGTCGATCACTTTCAGAATGACGAAGCGGTCAAGGTGTTTCTGATCAGCCTGCGTGCCGGCGGCACGGGGCTTAACCTGACCAGTGCCGACTACGTTATCCATTACGACCCCTGGTGGAACCCTGCAGTGGAAACGCAGGCAACCGACCGTACACACCGCATCGGTCAGTTACGCCAGGTGTTTTCCTACAAACTTATCACCCGCGAATCGGTGGAAGAGAAAATTCTCGCCCTTCAGGATCGAAAAAAGCAGCTCGTCGGCAACATCATCACCACCGAAGAATCCTTCCTTAAGTCGCTCACCCGTGAAGATATTCAAGATTTATTCGGGTAAGAGATCGTAAAATCCTCCTTTTTACACTATATCATACAGGAGGGTGGTCCCGTCCCGCCGCTCCATCACACCACCAGGAGGGACTATGAACAATGATGAACAGGACCGCATCCAGCGGGCACTCAATGACGCAAAGCGCAGGGAATTAGAGGAGAAATATGGGGGAATCATCCGTTCCAATGGTCCAGGTCTCCCACCCGACCTTGAGGCAGACTGGCTGCATCATATTGAGGAATTCGAGCGTGAGTTTGAGGCGGCCGAGCAAACAACAGTCCGCCATTTTCTCGGCGATCCTTCGTTTCCCCCTCCATCGGAAGTTGCTCCGGAAGACTTGCAGTCGACCCTTGATCGTTTCCATGATCTTCTTGCGGACCACAACATCGAAGTCCACTTTGGCCAGTCAATCTCCGATCAGGAAATGTATCGATTTCTGTTCGAAGAACTGCTCGACCAGGAGATCGACGATATCCACGTCGAGGGAATGACCCAGAATTTTATTTATGAGGAGTTTCACCCGGATGACCGGGAAGAGGCAATCCTTGGAACAAAGATGTTCCTTCACGGATTGTATTCCAATGATAGAAAAGATTTCAGCTCTACGTTCGCAGGCGACGGATCTCCGGGACCGGATGGAACCACAGTCAATCATGATCTTCTCTACCGTCAGGCCGAGCTCGTCTCACACGGAATCGCTACGTTCCTGAATCTCAACATAAAGATTGATGATTGCAGCATCAATGGGAACTTCGCGGTTGCCAAGGCCACTGTCGACTGGGAAGGTTTGCGAATTCTCTCAATGGCTCTCACGAAAGGACGATCGCGCCATACCGTGCACCTCAGCAAAGACGAGTTCGGGTGGCTTGTAGCAGCGGCAGAGCTTTGCTGAGAAACCGCTTCGTTGTGATTCATTTGCTCTTTGATTATACTACGGCTTCATCAGCTGATGGAAGCGTATGCGTGATGTTGCGGTTGGAGTCCTCGTGCGTAACGAGACAGCCCTCGCCTGTCAACGGCTTCGCAATGCACGATATGGATTAAAGTGGGAATTCCCCGGAGGAAAGGTCGAGCCCGGAGAGTCGTCCCGCCAGGCGCTCGATCGGGAATTGCAGGAAGAACTCGGGATTACTGTGTTGAGTGCCGAGGAATTTCATCGACAGGAATGGACCTATCCCGAAGGGGCAGACAATCCCTCGCAGGATGGCGCGTTTCGTGTTTTCTATTTCATCGTACGCGCGTTTTCCGGTGAACCGAATAATTGTGTGTTTGAGCAGATCAGGNNTTGAACGCCTGGCAGACGGGAGAGTGAAGGGAAGTGAAACGCATCGTGCGCCATAGAACTCCTTCCCCAGAAATGCGCCGGCGGTTGCATTCCTCGGTATTGCGTTGGTTCAAGCGCGCCGGACGGCCTCTTCCCTGGCGGGAGTTTACCGATCCCTATCCCATTCTGGTGTCGGAGGTCATGCTCCAACAGACCCAGGTGTCGAGAGTGCTGGTCAAGCTTCCGGATTTTTTGGCAGTGTTCCCGACTATCAAGCATCTCGCTTCAGCGCAGCAGCGCAGTGTCGTCACTGCCTGGAAAGGGATGGGATACAACAACCGGGCCGTAAGACTCCACCGTCTCGCGCAGATTGTTGTGGAGCGCCACGGCGGGAAAATTCCGGGAACGCTCGTGGAGTTGAAGGGCTTGCCTGGAATCGGCCGTTATACTGCGCACGCGTTCCTCGCCTTCGCCCACCGGCAGGCTGTCCCGGTGGTTGATATCAACATACGACGGTTGTTCTCTCGCCTCTTCTGGCACATGGCCGACTCCTCTGCTCTGCGGCCTGAGAGCGACATTTGGGATCTTTCCCGCACATTGCTGCCACGCGCACATGTCTTCGAGTGGAATCAGGCCCTGATGGATCTTGGAGCGTTGGTGTGTGTCGCGCGAACGCCTCGATGTCAGGTTTGTCCCCTGAAAGATTGTTGCCGATCAAGACTCCCAGCAACATCGGTACGCCGTAGACATTCACGATCGGAACCCAGCCATCGCGGTCTTCCAAACAGGGTTTATCGGGGACGGATCGTTGAAGCGTTGAGGAACGAGCCAGGGCGATTGAGACTGGCGGAATTGGGGAAGGTTATCCGACAGGGATTTGCCCCGTCCGAACGCCCGTGGTTGCTGCGCCTCGTTGCCGGACTTGAGCGCGACGGCTTGGTGGTTGTTACGCAGAACTCCCGGTCCGATGTCTTCCTCACGCTGGCATGACCATGAAGACGCGCCAGACTCGCCAAGCCGCGCTCCGGCTGGAATTTGAACTCCGCAGAGATGCCATCAGGCAAAGGCTCGCCGAATTCGCCGCAGTGCCGCGCGAACAATATTACTATGAGCTCGTGTATTGCCTCTTGACCCCCCAATCCAGCGCGGTGAACGCTGGAAAGGTGATACAACTTCTCCAGCAGAATACCGTTGAACACAATCACCGCCAGCTCACGGCAATTCTGTCGAGGAAGGAGCATTACATACGCTTCCATAACACGAAGTCCCTTCGCATCGAAGAAGCGAAGCGGATCATGCCAGAGGTGATGACTGCAATCGTGACGGTTCAGGATGGCTCCGAACTCCGTGCGTGGCTCGCAGGTCATGTCAAAGGATTGGGCTGGAAAGAGTCTTCGCATTTCCTGCGTAACATCGGCTATAGAAACCTGGCGATCCTCGACCGCCATATACTGAGAAACCTCAGGGAACAAGGAGTCGTCAGGGCTCTCCCCCGATCGCTCACCCGCCTTCGGTATCTGGAAATTGAACAGAGGTTTTTGGAGTTTGCCGAAACGACCGGAATCTCCATGGACGAACTCGACCTCCTGTTCTGGAGCAGGGAAACAGGTGTGATTCTGAAATAGTCTATTGGGGGAATTAATCCCCGTCGGATTGGTTCCGCCCCATGTGCATTGCTCTTTGTTCGCGCAAGTCATACATTGAAACCAACGTGCGACATCTGGGATCACAGCGGAGCAAAACGTCGCTATTGACGTTTTCCAGAGGCCGGGATCGCCTTCGGAAGCTCCTANNGTATACAACCATACCGGAAGAACGTGTATGTTTCCGATTTCCGTGCAGATTATCACCCACGATGACCACACCAAGAGGGAAATCAGGCAGGAGTATATGGTCCATGCCCGTTTCCCCCGTTGGGAGATGCTCAAAATTTTCTTCCACGCCCTCATTCATACGAAGTTTCATTAACCCGACCCATGGCTGAGTCATTTTCCTTCGATATTGTCTCCGAAGTCGACCTCCAGGAGGTTGATAATGCAGTGAATCAATCCCGCAAGGAAATTGCACAGCGTTACGACTTCAAGGGATCGAAAAGCAGCATTGACCTTCAGTTGAAGGAGAAGCTTCTGGTCATTGTGTCTGACAACGACTTTAAGTTGAAAAGTGTCGTTGACGTGCTCCAGGGAAGATTGGTCAAACGGGGNNATAACTGTGGAACCGGCTGCCGGCGGGACCGTACGACAGGCGTTGACGCTCCAGGTAGGGATCGACAAAGAGCATGCGAAGACCATGGTGAAGATGATCAAAGACACAAAGCTCAGGGTGCAGGCGCAGATCATGGAAGACCAGGTTCGAGTGAGCGGCAAGGACAAGGATGCTTTGCAGAGTGTCATGAAGCTCATACGTGAAGCCGACCTTCCCTTTGCCGTACAGTTTACCAACTACAGATCATGAAGATGCACCATGGATTCTTCGTGCGCACGCTACTGTTGCTCACGGCATACCTGAGCGCTTCGGCACTGCTTGCGCAACAGGATTCTCTTCGTGTAGAATTTTCCTCTTCACCTCAGGTAACTGCACACATCAAGACCATCACGCGGGAAGGGGCGTTGTATGCCTCCGTGAATGATCTCGCCACCGTCCTCGGTTTGTCCGTCACACCGCGTCCCACAGAAAGCAAAATCGATATTTCAGCGAAAGCCGGCAAGGTGACATTGCTGGCCGACAATNNATGAAGTATCATCATCCGGCGAATTGTGGCTGGTTCCGTTGGATGATTTTCTGTCTGTCGCTCTGCCGATTCTGCATATTCTTGCTGAATACGATCGCGCCGACAACGTGTTGAGGGTCGGTGTGGTCCGCGTTCCGTTGCCGCAGTTCGATATTTCCACCTTGACGATGGAATCGAAGGCAAACGGGATGATGATCAGGATCCCTGTGAACCGGAGGCTGAAACACATTGAACATTGGCTGCGGCAGGACGGATGGCTGTACGTTACCATTGCCGACGCCAAAATCGATGTCGATGCGTTAAATGCCCTCAAGCCTCAAGGGTTNNCAGTCTCCAGGTTCAGCGCAGTTGACGTTCAAGCTGGGTGTCCCTGTCGACTCTGAGGAGTTGTCCGGCGATCCGGAATCGGGAGAGATTATCCTTACGCTCAGAACTCCCCCTGCCGCAACGCCTTTAACACTTCCCAGTCCTCCTGCCGCCGTCGCCATGCACTCGGCAAGGACGCCCGCCCCTGCCGTTTCAGTCGATCCGGGACTCGCCAGCAACCTTGAGCAAAAGAGGGATCGTTGGGCACTTGACGTCATCGTCATTGATGCGGGGCATGGCGGAAGAGATGGCGGGGCAACCGGCGTAACAGGAGTTCAGGAGAAGGTCATCACGCTCGGTGTGGCCCTCAAGCTAGGCCGACTCATCAAGAAGAACCTTCCTGGAGTCAACGTCGTCTACACCAGAGAGAACGATAGGTTCGTCGAATTAGACCGGCGCGGACGCATTGCAAATGATGCGGGAGGAAAACTCTTCATCAGCATTCACTGCAATGCACTCAGGCGCAAGCCCAGTCCGACCAGGGGCTTTGAAGTGTACCTTCTCCGGCCGGGGCGGACCGATGAAGCAGTGGCAATCGCAGAGCGTGAAAATGCCGTCATTCAAATGGAAGAAGGGTATGAGGAGCGCTATAAGCATTTGACCGGGNNCCTATGTCAAGGCCAGCGAGGTGTTCGCCGACATTCTCCAGAAGGAAATGGAGGATCACGCGGGAGTCCCCAATCGCGGTGTTAAGCAGGCCGGATTCTATGTATTGGTTGGCGCGTCAATGCCGAACGTGTTGGTGGAGACCGCCTACCTATCCAACCGCCAGGATGAAAAGATCCTCAAAAGTGACGCGGGGCAGGAACACATTGCGGAATCGATCTTGCGGGCAATCAAGAAATACAAAGGGGAATACGAGAAGCTCTTGAACGAAGGAAAAGAGCTTGGCGAGCAGCGGGCGAACTGAACTGCATCATCGCACAATCAACACCGGTATTTCAAGCTGGTGCCGCACCTCCGAGACCGAAGTTCCCAGGAAGAGATCTGCCAATAACCGGTGGCCGTGCGCGCCCATGACCAGCAAGTCGATGTGGCTGGTCCGAGCGAGTTTCACGAGTTCTGACGGCACGTCGGGACTGTAGCAGAGTTCGAAGTGAGCTTCAACGCCCGCCCGCTGGATTTGGTCAGCGATGTTTTCAAGCTGCGCTCGATCCTCTCTTGCTTCCTTGTCGAATGCTTCGCCCCCATACACCTGCCCTGCAACTCCCTCGACGACATGGAAGAGATAAATGGAGGCTTTATGCATGGTTGCGAGCGAGTGGGCGTGCGAAAGTGTCCGCGCATCGCCCGCTCCAAAATCCAACGCCACCCCAATCCTCCTATACTCCTCTCCGGTAAACCCAAGGGACATTGGGGAATAGGGTTCCGGCCGACCTTTGGAACTCCGCCATGATTTCGGGATGGCAATATAGATGAGCAGCAACGCGCACCCGACCGCCACCGGGATCGCTGTCAGCCACACCCAGATTCCTTGCGGCCCCGCCGCCACAGCCCATGTGTTGATGGTACTCGCGATCAGACCTGCATTCAACGCCACAATCACAAAGGCAGAAGCCCAGCCAAGGACTCGCACCCAGGGACGGGTGGCAAATGTCCCCATGATCGTTCTGTCGTCCGTAAACTTCAACAACGGTATGACCGCAAACGGAAGCTGGAGGCTCAGGATGATCTGACTGACGATGCGAAGGTTGTACGATCCCTCGTCACCCCTGAGACTGATGACGAGCACTGCAGGAACTATGGCAATCACCCTGGTAACAAGTCGCCGCAAGACCGGACGAATCTTGAACCGCATAAATCCTTCCATCACAATCTGTCCGGCAAGCGTTCCGGTCACCGTGGAGCTTTGGCCGGAACTAATCAATGCGACGGCAAAAAGTGTGCTGGCGATCGTTGACCCGAGAAGCGGAGTCAGCATCTGGTACGCTTGTTGGATTTCCGTCACGAGAATCCCGTTCCGGAAGAACACTGCCGCTGCAACGATGAGAATTGCCGCGTTGACAAAAAACGCTCCGTTAAGCGCAAGCGCCGTATCATAGAAGTTGTAGCGGCAGGCAATGCGTTTACCCAGGATTGATTGGTTCACGGCACGGGTTTGCACAAGAGCGGAATGAAGATACAGGTTGTGCGGCATAACGGTCGCGCCAATAATCCCCACGGCAATATACAGGCTCTCCGGAGACAGGTGCGGAATAAACCCGTGCACGACGCCTCCCCAATCGGGCTTGGACCAGATCGTTTCGACACCGAAACAGACGCCGATGGTAAGGACAAACGTGAGGATCAGCGCTTCCATCTTTCTGATCCCGAACCGCTGGATGGCGAGAAAAAGCATGGTGTCAAATCCAGTGATGACGACACCGTACACCAGGGGAAGTCCGAACAGCAGGTTTAGTCCGATTGCCGTGCCGAGCACTTCCGCCAGATCGCACGCTGCGATGGCGATTTCACACATCACCCAGAGTGCGATGACGACCGGACGGGGGTAGTTTTCCCGGCACGCCTGTGCGAGATCCCGACCCGTTACAATCCCCATTCGCGCGGCCAGTGTTTGCAGCACCACGGCCATGATGTTCGACATCAGCAACACCCAAATGAGCTGATAGCCGAATCGGGCTCCCCCCTCGAGATCCGTCGCCCAATTGCCTGGATCCATATAGCCGACACTCACGAGGTAGGCCGGCCCAGCGAAGGCAAACAAACGCTTCACAATCCCCACATTTGTCGGGATGGGCACGCTCCCGTGCACCTCCGACAAAGACACGCGTGCGTTTTTGTCCGTTTCGCTCACAACTTCTCCAACGATGGAATTGCTGTTACGGCAGGCTACACAGAAAAAACCCTCTCTTACTATAACCCCTGAATTGCTGCCGGAATTCCGCTAGCTGAAATTCCTCCTAGACGATTCCCGCACCAATGCGCGGATCAACACACAATGTCGCCTTGGCACTGTCCACTGTCCACTGTACACTGTTCTCTGTCATCTGTCCTCTGTCTTCTGTCCACCGTCTTCTTTAAACAGATCATCGCTTAACCCGCGGTTCAGTTGATAGTCAGAATACCGAATGGTCACTACCCCTTCTCGTATCTGTGGGCCAGCCCGGTTGGGGGCAAGCTCTTCGAGCAGGTTCGGTGCGGTGCTGTCTCCCTGTGAAACAACAAAGGTGATGACGGCTTCAGAGGGAAGCCAGTGCTTCTCATGTTGATCGTACTTCACTGAGACATTCATCACCCTGCCGTCCAGCAGCGGAATCCTGACTTTTTCCGGCGTCCACCGCGCAGGGTCGACATCCATGGCGACGTGACGGATGTGCAGGCGATCGCCTTTGGGCGTAAGGCTGACCCGCAGGTATGATCTTCCGTCAGCCGTGTCAGGTTCGACACGATTGTCGACTGCATAATGTTCGTGCAGACGTCCGAAATTCATTGCAGCGGCCTGTTTCGGAAGCATCGCAAATCCATTCGCATCGAAATGAATCTTGTCCGGTTGCTTGAAGTACATGGTCATGTGCATCGGAGCGACCTTCAACCGCTCAAGATTGACGGTGACAGTGAGCGTAACAGTATAGTCTTCAATCCCTTCATACTGGCGTTCAATATTGCGTACTACTGTTTCTCCGTCGGGCATCCCTCTTGAGGATTTCTGGGCAAGAGCAACGTGTTCAATGAGTCCTAACATCAACACACAACAGACAAGTCCCTTCATTGTGCTGCTCCGTTCCTTGCCGGCACGACACCACCGACCAATGTGTTATAGAGCCACATCAAGAGCGTTGCCAAGGCGCCCACACCGAACAGTACGAACCATACAACGGTAGGATTCCCCGCCTCCTTCGCTGCAGCGGTATACAGCCATCCACCCCATGTTCCTCCAAACACCCATGCGATGGCAATAGGGAGGAACGCATACCCCTGAAAGAGCGCCTGCTGTCCGGGTGGGGCCAGAGTGGAAATGTGCTCGTAGTATCGGGGAGCCTGGATCATTTCCCCGATCGACCAGACGGCAATTCCCAGGATCATCGTAATGATTGAGGGATGAACGGCGATGATCAGCCAGCAAAGTGAAGAAACCCCGAACCCAAGGACAATGGCAGTCTTCACTGGCAGACGTTTCGTGATCATGTTCACGAGAATCTGGAGGAGGATGATGGTTATTGCACCTACCGCGATAATGAGCTCAAAATTCGCATCCTTATCGATGTAATCCGTTATGTAGAACGGAAGGATGATATACAGTCCGCCCCAGAACATGATCCAGTAGAGGGAAAAGACCAGAAGAAACAGGATGAATCTGACGTTGACCAGTACCACGAACATATTCGAAAACTTCTTCCATACGCTCTCAATCACTTTGCCGGCAGGATCAGGCACATTTCGGTATAGTGCAAGGTTGGCAATGAACATGAGTGCACAACTCACCGCCGAAACAAGATAGACAAACTCAATACCTTCGGACTTACGGACCAGGTTTGCAAGCAGAGGCCCCGCCGCCGCACCGATGTTTACTATCCAGTAATAAATGGCATAGCCTATCGATCTGGTTGAAGGGGAACTGGCGACGGCAACCGTCCCGAGAACTGATGGCTTGATGAACGATCCGCCAAACGCCGTAAGCGCCATTATGGGAACGAGCACCCAGAATATTGGCATCCCCGCATAGAATCCGCTGAACGCTTTCATCCCCGTCGAACCGATAAGGAAATAGCCAACCGTAAGGATAAGGAACGCAGTGGAAAACGCCTTACGGTAACCGAACCTGTCGGCGAGCGTACCGGCAAAGATGGGGAGGAAATAGATAAGTCCGCCAAAAATGGACGAAAGCTTCCCCGCATCGAGCGCAGAAAGTCCGAGGTGATCACGAAGGAAGATGCTCATGATTGTTCCCTGGCCGTAGTAGGCCAGCCGCTCGAACAACTCCATCCCGTTCCCAACCCAAAACGAACGATGGAATCCCGAACGGATTTCACCCAGTCTTTCGGACAAGCTCACGCAATACTCCGGAAGGTTAAGAGTTTGAGGAAATATTTACAGCGTCCTGTTCACTCGAGCAGAACCATTTCTCGCTGGACATTGCCGGTCACTTCTGCCGTCCCATCGTGCTTGATGAACATATTGATCTCCGTCCGCACTGCCATCTCCTTTTCGAGATAGATTCCCGGTTCGATGGAAAAACAGCATCCCGGGATGAGGCGCCGGTCATCCTTGGTTTCGAGATTATCGATGTTGACGCCGTTGCCATGCGTTTCTTCGGTGATGGAGTGCCCGGTTCGATGGACGAAATACTTGCCGAAGCCCGCCTTCTTCACAACGTTGCGGCACACATCGTCAACACTCCAGCCGTAGCACGGTTTATTCGTTGAAATCCTCTCCTGAACGTACGTGATTGCCGCATCGCGCGCGTCCCGGACGACTTCAAAAATCTTCTGGTATTTCGGCGGAGGATTGTGTCCAACAAACGCGACCCAGGTGATGTCATAATAAATAGCCCCGGGTTTGTTGAACTTCGCCCAGAGATCGATCAAGAGCGTATCCCCTTTCACGATCGGGCGGCTGTATTCCTGCGTAAGATCGAAATGAGGATCGGCAGGATGTTCGTTTGTGCCGACCATGGGGGGATCGTACGTGATAAGATTGTGCTCGGCAAAGCGCTTCATGATGAACTGCTGAATGTCGAATTCCGTTACCGTCACGCTGTTACGCACTGCCATGCGCACTTTGTCAAAGGCCTGTTCGCAGATCCGGTCTACGAGTACACCGGCTTCTTTGTGCGTCGCGTAGCCTTCCTCGCCGATCACTGAGACGAACTGGAGGACGAGATCGGCAGAGGAAACGACTTTGTGTCCGAGTCCTTTGATCAGCTCGATTGTTCCTCCATCCACCAGCGAAACATACGGCACGTTGTTCTTCGGTGAATATTGCATTGCGATGGTCTTCTTCGTGCCGAGCGACCGCTTGAGCGCTGCATGCAATTCCACCCACGATTGGTACACGATCCCGTTCCCGGGAAGCGAGTCGAGCTTATGGCTCTCGACGGCGGAGACGATCTTCCTGGGAATGCCACGCGCCGGGATAAAATAGAACCACCGGCGCGTATTCATTTTTTCGAAATTCAATCCCAGCACCTTGTAGGCCAGGAAGTCTCTGTTCCGGAAGTCGCAGAAGAGCCACCCGTCCACCTTGTGCTCCCGTAAAGCTGTCTGAATCGCGTTAACGTCCATGGTCATTTTCTCCTGATGTCGAGTCTCAAAGGCACTATTGCTTAATCATCCGTCAAACACCGTCAGCGTCAGCTCAAAATATCTTTACGAACAAACACCAGCCACGCCGCCCCGGTCATCGCGCAGGAGTAGGCGCCGATGATCGCCGCTGATCGTCCGATCGAATCCCACGGAATGGGCTCTTCCATCGCCTGCTGCCAGAAATTGAAATACGTCGTGAACAGAAACGGCTTCACCGACTCGAACAAGGACAGGGGAATCGTGCTCACCAGAATGAACACGATGATCACCGCCATTGAGGCGATAATGGGACCAATGGCATTTTCCACGAGCGAGGAAAAGAGAAATGCCAACGAAGCGACACACCACATACTCCAAATGGAAAGAGTAAACGCCAGGAGAAGTCTCATGGGAACGACGGAGGCAGGGAGGATGACCGTGATTTTTCCCGGGACGATCAAATCACCCGTTCCAAAAAGCCAGAGCCCAAGCCCAAGGCTCAACACGGCCATGAAGATGACAAGAATTGCCGTATAGGAAAGGGCAACGAGATACTTCAGAAAGAGGATCCTCGTCCGTGAAACCGGTCGGGTCAACAACAGGCGGAACGTTCCTCCCGTCGCCTCTCCTGCCAGCATGTCTCCAGCGACAAGAGTGATGAGAAATGGGATATGTACCCACAGACTGTTCATCAGGAATTCAGTGACAAAATACGCATTGAACATATTCCCAAAGAGAAGAAAGTCACGCGAGAACCCCCGCATCGCCATGCGCGAAATCGATCCCCCTTCGATCTTGAACCCTATCTCAATCAGCGGCACAATGACGCCGATGGCAATGATGCCTATATAGGAGCGCCATTTCAAGAACGTCTTAAGAATTTCATGAATAAAGATCATGTGCTGGAATTTCTATAGTGAACGTGATGTGTGCATGTCACGGCCATCCCCTCTTCTGCCGTTCGGGTTCACTTCCCTTTTGCGTCGACAGNNGTAATATTCAAGAAATACTCTTCCAGCGAACGTCGCGGAATCAATGCACGGACTTCAAGCCCGCGCTCAACGAAAAGCTTGGTCAATGACGGCACTTCGTTTGCATCGATGGTCATTTCGAAGCGGCCTGATAGTTGCTTCAATTCGCGCACCGATCGGAATTCGCTCAGGATCTTGCCGGCGGCATCGAGAGGCGTTGCTTCGACAGTGAGAACCATTTCTGTTGTCGCAAGGAGACTCCGAACGGGCCCCTGGACTGCCAATTTTCCCCGACTGATAATTGCCATGTTCGATGCGGTTTGCTCTATTTCGCTGAGGAGATGCGAGGAAAGGAAGACAGTGATTCCGCGATCACGCGCGAGTGAGAGAATCAGTTCACGGACCTCCACAATCCCTTGCGGATCCAGCCCGGTTGTAGGTTCATCGAGGATGATGAGCTCGGGATTCGAGAGAAGTGCCTGCGCAATCCCCAGCCGCTGTTTCATGCCATGGGAAAACGTCTTGACCCTGTCGTCCGATCGTTCCGTCAGCCCGACCAACTCCAGGGCATGATCAACGGTGTGTTTCTCCAGCCCACCATAGAGCGATGCAACGATCTCCAGGTTCCTGCGAGCACTCAGATAGAGATAGAAATCGGCACTTTCCACCAGCCCGCCGACTTTTCGGAGAATTGCAGACCGATGATCTTCAAGCCGACGTCCAAATATCTCCACGTATCCACCACTCGGCCGGATCAGCGAGAGGATCATGCGGATCGTGGTGCTCTTGCCCGCTCCATTCGGACCGAGAAATCCAAAGATTTCTCCCCGGTGCACGTCGAGGTTCAGATCGCGCACAGCCAACCGCGAGCCGAACTGCTTTCGCAGGTCGACGGTGCGGAGAATGACCTCAGAAGAGCCGGACAAAGTCGAGGGCATAATTCCCAACACAGGTGACGAAGAGGACCTTTGATGAATCAAGCGAGAATTTGGGCCATTCGCAACTCTGTTATGAGCATAGTGCGTCTCCATCCATTTTTCACTTCACCTCTTTTCCTTGCTCCTTCTTGTGAAAATGTGTATCTTTTCAATTACTTTTGTAAGAATCGTGTGTTGCGACGAGATTCATGAGTTGTTGCACGGATGGATTCCAAACGCTTTTTCGCATTCGGGCACATGGCGAAATTGGTCCGTCTCACCGCCTCCCGCTAACAAGAACGGAAGACCGGTCGGCGGTTCGCCGAGACCTTCTGGAAGTCGGTAACGCGTTGATGTCGCATATGGGCACATGGCGAAATTGGCAGACGCGNNCTTAGGATCCAATGGAGAAATCCTTGGGGGTTCAACTCCCCCTGTGCCCACAACGATTGTCAATTGTGGATTGTCAATCGACAAGGTCGATGAGGTTCGCTCAACAGACATTCCGTCATCAGAGATTCTTGTCCAATCATTACTGAAAGGCACGCATTGCAGGTTACGATCAACACAATTTCTGATGTTGAGCAGGAAGCCGACATCGAGATATCCAACGACGAGATTCAGCCGCATTTTGAGCATGCGTACGAGGAATATCGACCAAAGGTGGAGATGAAGGGGTTCCGCAAGGGTCGCGTTCCTCTCCCGATCATCAAGAAGGTGTATGGTCCGGCGATTGAATATGAGGCCCTCGAGGAAATCGCTGCGACGTTTTATCGCAAGGCTATGGACGAGCGGAAGATCGAGCCCGTCGGTCGGCCTTCAATCACCGATATGGATTTCAAGCGAGGAGAACGCTTCACGTTCAAGATCAAATATGAGGTGAAGCCCGCCATCGAACTTAAGGAATACAAGGGCCTCCCGCTCGTGAAGTACCTCCATCCGGTAACGGATCAGGAAGTGGACGAGGAAGTCCAGCGTCTGCAGCGCGTCAACAGTTCCTCCGAGCAGGCGGAAAAGGTGACCGATGAGCATTTTGCCGTCACTGCAGACGTCCAGGAATTGGACGATACCGGGAGTCCATTAATCGGAAAGAAAACTCCCGGAGTCAGATTCCATCTCATCGATCCCGAAATCGCGTCTCAGATCAAGGATGCCCTCAAGGCTGCCGAAGTGGGCGGCACGTATAACGCGCGGCTCGAATCCCAGCATGGCGATCACGCCCATACGACTCCATTGTCGCTTACCGTCACGAAGATCGAAAAAGTCTCTCTTCCAACCTTCGACGACGAGCTGGCAAAACGAGTTACGGGAGGCAAGGTCACAAGTGCCGACGAGCTCCGTGCAAACATCAGGAAGGAACTTGAACATTACTGGACGGGGTTGTCAAACAGGAGGCTGGACGACGACCTTGCAGGCGAATTGGTCAAACAGCATGAATTTACCATCCCCCCTTCGATTGTCGACAGCATACTCGACACAATGGTGGAGGATGTAAAGAACCGGGCCAGAGACAAGCGTCTCCCTCACGGGTTTAATGAGGCGAAATTCCGTGAGGAGAATCGTGTCTACGCAGTGTGGCAGGCAAAGTGGACACTTCTCAAGGACAGTGTGGCCAAGGCTGAATCCCTGAGTGTTACTCCAGAAGATATCGACCGAACCGCTGAACGGGACGCCGAGAGCATGCGCATCGCCAAAGACAAGCTCGTGACACACTACCGGACGTCAGAATCGGCTCAGGAGCACATCCTCACGGAAAAAGTGATGGAATTCCTTAGAACCCACGCAAGCGTCACCGAACAGGCCGATTCAGCCATGAAGGACTGACAGAGAGGAAAGGAGCGAGCAGTACGATGAAATCCCGGATATTCGATCAGCTTGTGCCGATGGTCGTTGAGCAAACAGGCAGGGGTGAACGGGCCTATGACATTTTTTCCAGGCTTCTGAAGGAGCGTATTGTCTTTATTGGGACCGCCATAGACGATGGCGTTGCCAGCCTTATTATCGCCCAGTTGTTGTTCCTGGAATCTGAGGATCCCGATAAGGATATCAATGTGTATATCAATTCTCCCGGCGGTTCTGTGTCCTCGGGCCTTGCGATTTACGATACCATGCAGTACATTCGACCAGATGTGGCAACCATCTGCATAGGGATGGCGGCAAGCATGGGGGCAATCCTTCTGGCGGGAGGGTCCAAGGGAAAACGGTCCGGACTGCCGAATTCGAGGATTATGATTCATCAACCATGGGGAGGGACCCAGGGAACGGCCTCGGATATCAGCATTCAGGCCGAGGAAATTCTCCGCACGAAGAAGCGTCTCAATGAAATACTTGCGTTCCACACAAACCAGCCACTCGCACAGGTTGAAAAAGACACAGACCGCGACAGGTATATGTCTTCAGAAGAGGCCAAGGCATACGGACTGATTGATACTGTGTACGTCAAGAAGGAACCCAGAAAGTAACCAGGCGGCACGCACGACATGGCTAAATCAAAAGGCGGCGAAAAAATCCAATGCTCCTTCTGCGGGCGATCACCCGAAGAAGTGCAAAGCATCATTGCAGGACCGGATGTATATATTTGTGACATCTGTGTCTCGAGTTCGGTGGATATCATCCGCAACACACTGGCTTCGTTCAACGCAAAAAAAGGACCACGTGCAGGCCTGACGCCTTCCCAACTCAAGAAGGTCCTCGACGATTACGTGATCGGTCAGGAACAGGCAACGAAGAGTCTCGCCGTTGCAGTCTACAACCACTACAAACGGATTGATTCGCGCGACCATCTCTTTGATCTTGATGATGTTGATCTGGAGAAGACCAATATTCTCTTGATTGGACCAACGGGAACCGGCAAGACCCTGCTTGCCCAGACGTTGGCGCGAATCCTCGACCTCCCGTTTGCCATCGCCGATGCCACCACGCTCACCGAAGCCGGGTATGTGGGGGACGACGTGGAGACCATCCTCGTTCACCTCCTCCAAAATGCCGAGTACAATGTCGAAAAAGCCGAACGCGGCATTGTGTATATCGACGAGATCGACAAGATCACACGCAAGAGCGACAGCGCCTCAATCACCCGCGACGTCAGCGGCGAGGGCGTGCAGCAGGCNNTCCTGTTCATCTGCGGCGGGGCGTTCGACGGGCTTGAAAAGATCGTCTCCCGCAGAGTGAACCAGAATCCCATGGGGTTTGGCGCGGAGATCAAGAGCAAACGCGACGCCAATTCCGATTCACTCCTAGCCCAGGTCCAGCCGGAAGATTTGGTGAAATTCGGAATGATCCCGGAATTTGTCGGCCGCCTTCCTCTTATTGCACCACTTCACTCGCTTGGTGAAGATGCGCTCTTGAATATCCTCACCGTGCCGAAGAATGCCATCATCAAGCAGTACAAGAAACTGTTCAGGATGGAGGGGGCTGAACTCGTCATCGAGGAACCGGCACTGAAGGCCGTGGTCCAGCGGGCAATCGAACGTGGGACCGGCGCTCGGGCACTTCGCTCAATCATCGAAGAGATTATGCTCGATATCATGTACGGACTTCCTGACAAGCGAAACCTCTTCTCGGTGACAGTCACGCGCGATGTCATCACCAAGAAGAAAGAGCCGCTGTACCGGTATGAGGAGCAGAAGCAAAGCGCCTGACCGTTGCAATCCGATACGTCATTGACGACAAAAGGGAACCACGATTCGTGCGTGATTCCCTTTTTCTTGCTTACAACAACTGTAGGCCGACTCCGCCAGAAACCGGCGGACAAGTCTCCAGAGTCGGCTAATCAGCAACGACGGGACTGGACTTGTACGCCGCTGTTTCGCGTAGTCCCGTCCTACAACTAGTATACGCCGACCCTCGTATTACTGGCCATACACATCCCGCGCACTTCCCTGCCTTGTCACTTTGATGTCCTGAAGCTGCGGCGCCTTCAGACGAATTGTGAACTCAAAATGCTTGTTGTAACCTGTCGGGACCCAATCGAAGTTCATCTCCCAGCAATGAAGATCCCTGTACACCGTGATCTGCGGCGCAGCAAGTTGTCTGTCAACAATATCGTAACTTGTAGTTGCCGTTATTTTCCAGAACTCCGTGAGATTGAACCCTAGATTAGCAGCAATGCCAGACGAGTGACTCTTCCTGTAGGGATTCTCCTGGCTTTGTGAAAAATTCCATGACAGACCGAGATTCCACGGGATGCTGAAATCGGGTAACTCCTGATCATACAGCCCCACATATCCCTTGCGTGCTGCAGCATTGATGGAGTCCGCTTCTGAACGGATTGGTCCCGCCGTTGTGGCCTTTTTCTCCCCACTGAGTTGCGTCCCTATACTGAGCGAAAAATTCGTCAAGCGGGCCAGTTTTCCCTCTTTGATCAGAAACTGGTTGACAGTTCGTCCGTTCCCGAAGGGATCAGATGGGTTCTGAACAAACTTGTAGAGGTTGAAACTGGCTGATCCTCCAATGTTCAACCATTGTCCAATGCTTGTGCGGTAGTTTGACTGAATCTCGCTGAACCTCAGGCTGTCCGCTGCGAAATTGTACGAGGCAGCCAAATCGACGTTCATGAGCTGAAATTTGTTCTCCTGGCCGGCGCTATCCCCTGCCGTCTTCATCTCAAAGACGTTTCCGAGACTCATCGTGAGCATTTGTGCTTTTCCGATCGGAGGGCCGCCAAAGATTCCCTTCTCGAAATGACTATACGTTTGGGTAACCCCGCTTGTATCGACATACTGACCGAAGTAACCCCATTTCGGTCTGGAGAAATCAGGGTGGTTGGTGTAACCAAGACTGGGAGTTAACTGGTGACGAATGCCTGTAATTCCCCAAATATCCGGGTGAAGGATGCCATACAACTTGGTACTCACAGAGACTCCCATGTTGTACCAGTCAGCCGTCTTGAATACGTTATGCTCCCGCGAGACGAGGCTGTCATTTGCGTTGATGAACTTCTCGGTTGATTTGCCATACCAGACTGAAAAGAACGAAAATNNCCGGCGTCACGGTAATGTAGCCAAGTTTTGGAGAGGCATTCAGTCCCACCTGATGCTCGGCCCCCCAGCGTTGATCGTACACTGCTGGCGAGATGTCTGTGGCAGGGGCGGAATTCCTCACATTCTCAAACGAACCGTTATAGGTATAGCCGATGAGATCGAACATGGTGAGCGGAGCTGAGGGGCTCCGTTTGGTAGAGCGAAACGGATAGCTCTGACCCCTGGAAAACGAGATGCTCGGTAGCACATCATTGATCGCCCCTGATTGCAGGTTCTGATCCCTATGGACGTTCAGCGTAAGGCTGCTTGGCGTTGCACCTTCCCATGATTTCGTGAACGTGGCGTTGGAGAGTATATTTTGAAGCAGAAGGTCGTTGAAATTATTGCTCGTTTGTTGATAATATGTGGTTCCTTGCGTCGCACTGGTGAAGGTGAAATCAACGCTGAGAANNTGAAGGTCAAACGACGTTGCATTGGCGTAAGCCGGATCGCCAACCTCGCCGAATGTGGTCTTCGCATACGACCCGCTGATGCCACCGGTGAAATTGTATCTCGACGCATACCGGTAGTCAGAATACAGAACATACCCCCCCTTGGCGTAGCCGTCGCCTCTCACGCTCAAATCCATGTAATCGTTCATGGCCCAGTAGTATCCGAGGTGGGAAAGATATCGTCCACGGTTGGCACTCTCGCCATATGCCGGTGCGATCAATCCGGACCGTCTGCCTCTCTCGGTCGGGAAAATGCCGAACGGCAACGCAAAGATCGGCACATCGGCAAGGCAAAACGTTACGGGCTTGGCAACGACCTTGTTTCCCACGATGATTTTCATCTCGGGACTAAAGAAGTAGTAATGTGGATGCTCAAGATCGCAGGTCGTGTACATGCCATCTTCCACAAATAGGACCTTGTCTTCCATCTTCTTGATTTCATTGCCATAATACCAGCCCCGCTCGATCTCTGTTTTCCCGATGTCAATCCTCCCCTTCTTTGATTTGAAGTCGTACGTGACCACTGAACCATGGTACGTGGTCCCTCCGTCAAGCATATCGGGAAGGCCCTTGAACTTGGTATGAGTGGTGTCCGCAGTGTCGGGAATGCCGTGAGCGTCAAGAAGAGCGNNAGAGGTATTCCAATTGATATTGATGCGTTCGGCTTTGAGACCAAGTTCTTTGTAGCGGATGTTCCCCTGTCCGAACATGAACATCGTCCGGTTCGAGAGCGCATAGACAACGGAGTCGGTTGCAGAATAGGTCACTACGGAGTCGATCCCTGAAGGCGAACCGGGCGTCTTCGCCGAATCACGCGATGCGGAGGAATCGTGGGCTGCAATGGCTATGGTATCAAGCACAGGGAGGGCAATACTCGGCATCGTCAAGCTGTCGGGGATCTGCTGCCCGAACAAAATGTTCGGCAGCATCAGAGCGATGGTGACGAGCATTGCGCGATATGGAAAGAGGGGGTTCAAGGGTGTTCTGGGACATCAATCAATAGACCTACCGTTGCCTGCCTTTCCACCAGGAGTTCAATCGCTCACGAATCGTCTGTTCCCGGCCGATGTTACCCGGCCGATAATAGATCTTGTCCTTAAAGGGATCGGGAAGAAACTGTTGCTCCACAAAATGCTCCGGAAAATCATGGCTGTATTTGTAGTCGCGGCCATATCCCAACTCTGTCATCAACCCTGTGGGAGCATTTCTCAGGTGGATCGGAACAACCGTCTCAGGGCCGTTCCGGACGTCGTCCAATGCCTGATCAATTGCCTTGTAGGCAGCATTGCTCTTCGGACAGGAGGCAAGGTATGTTGCGGCCTGGCCAAGGACGATTCTCCCCTCGGGCATCCCGATGACATTGACCGCCGTGAAGCATGCAGTCGCCAGCGTGATGGCATATGGATCGGCATTCCCGATGTCTTCCGAAGCAAGGACAACCATCCTCCGGGCAATGAACAATGGGTCTTCGCCGCCATCGATCATTCGTGCAAGCCAATAGACCGCTGCGTCCGGGTCACCACCTCGCACACTTTTGATAAAAGCTGAGATGATGTTGTAGTGCTGTTCTCCGGCACGATCATAGCCCAGAGCCTTCCGTTGAAACGCTTCCTCGATCTCTTTGAGGGTGACGACCCTGACTCCATCGGGACGCGGAGAAGTCAGCCTTACTGCTGTCTCCAATCCGTTGAGCATCGACCGGGCATCGCCACCCGAAATGCGAACGAGGTCTGCACGGTTTGGCACCTCAATGCGTTCCGTGCTGAGCATGACATCCTTCACGAGTGCCCGATCGAGGATAATGCCAAGGTGCTCTTCCGTGAGCGGCCTGAGCACGTAGACCCGGCTGCGGGAAAGTAACGGAGCGATCNNGAATCTCATCGATAAAGAGAATGGAACGTCTGCTGTCGCGCCTTCTGGCGACTTCCGCCCTTTCCAAAACAGCACGGACGTCTTTCACGCCGGCGGCAACGGCGTTGAGCTGGAAGAATTCCGCTTTGGTATGTGACGCGATCACCCTTGCGAGTGTGGTCTTCCCTGTGCCTGGCGGTCCCCACAGGATCATCGANNAGCGGCGTTCCCAGGGCCGGGGATTCAGGAGCGTCGAACAATTCCATAGCGCCGCCTGTGGTTCTTAGTGGTCTTCCTTATTGACTTTGTAGACCTTCTCCCCTTTGCGTGCCATCCCATATCGTTCACGGGCCACTTTTTCCACGGCCTTGTGATCGTTCTCCAGGGATTTCGATTGTGATTGGAGTGACTTCGTTTCTTCGTCCGCTTCGCGGATCTTGCGTTCGAGTTCCTTCTTCTGCTCCTGAAGCCTGATCCTCTGAAGAATGCCATGCGTTCCGAAAACAAAATATCCACCCAGGCAGAGTGAGGCAAGGATCAGCACGAGGGCGGTCTTGTTCCTCAACAGTTTTTTCAATCCCGCCCGGATATCGAACCGCCTGCTTTTTTTTCTGTAAAAGGTCTCTTCCATGGTCTGCTGCTCCTGGCATGGCGCATGCCGACGATCATCACGCCATCTCCATCCGATCAATCTCCCGATTTGTACCNNCCACTCCTGTTTCGGCTGATACTCCGTCCGGATGCTGTTCTTTTCGCGATGCCGTTCGATGGCGAGAGCGATTAGTCGATCAAGAAGCTGCGGATATGACAGCCCGGTTGCTTCCCAGAGTTTTGGATACATGCTGATGGAGGTGAAGCCCGGCAGCGTGTTGACCTCATTCAGGCAGATTCGGTTTGACCGCTTTGAGACGAAGAAATCAACGCGTGCCATCCCTGCAAGGTCCAACGCACGGAATGCCTTGACAGCCATGCGTCGGACGTTGTCGGACACCGACTTCGGAAGTTTGGCGGGAATGACCGCATTGGTCTTTCCATCGACGTATTTTGCGTCGTAGTCATAGAACTCGTTTGACGGAACAACCTCTCCGAGGACTGATGCTTCCGGGTCGTTGTTTCCCAGCACGCCACATTCGATTTCCCGGATATCGCGCACGCCCTGCTCGACGATGACCTTTCTGTCGAATTCGGCCGCGAGTGCCAGCCCTTTCAAGAGTTCGGCGCGGTTATGTGCCTTGGTAATCCCGACGCTGGACCCGGTGTTCGCCGGCTTGACAAAGAGCGGATAACGCAACCGGCGCGGTATTGCGGCAGCCACCTTCTCCGGTTGCTCTTTGCATGTGACGGAAAGAAACCACAGATACTTGGCAACAGGCAGCCCGGCCTGGACGAACAGTCCCTTCTGCAGAATCTTGTCCATTCCAAGCGCAGAACCCAGCACCCCCGCTCCGACATAGGGAATATTGGCAAGCTCCAAAAGCCCTTGAAGTGTCCCATCCTCCCCGTACGTGCCGTGCACAATGGGGATGACGACATCAAGCGGTTGCGAGGATTCCAGAGAGCCTGACGCAGGCACCAACCCTTGCCGGCCTGGTTCCGGCACAAGAAATTTCTCGGGTTCATGATCGAGACCTGTTCGTTCCTTCAACAACCCTAGCGCATGGCCGGAGCTTACCCACTTCCCCTGCCTGGTAATCCCAATGGGGATCACGTCATATCTTGATCGATCAAGGGCGTTGAGGATCGAACTGGCGGAGACAAGGGAGACTTCGTGTTCTCCCGAGCGACCACCAAAGATAACACCGACCCGCAGTTTGGCGGCCATGCCTTAGTTTCCTTTAATCCATTCTTCGGCGATCTGGACCGCATTCGTTGCGGCACCCTTGCGAAGGTTGTCAGAGACAATCCAGAGTGTCAATCCACTTGCCACGGTATCATCCTGTCGAATTCGGCCGACAAAGACCTCGTCCTTTTCCCATGCATTGATCGGGAGTGGATACTCCGAGCGTCCAGGATCATCCTGAAGGATCACTCCCGGGGCGGCCGACAAAACGGATCGTGCCTTTGCGACTGTGCAGGGACGCTCGAACTCGATATTCACCGACTCGCTGTGTCCGCCCCAAACCGGGACGCGCACGCACGTAGCATTGACGCGGATTGATTCGTCTCCCATGATCTTCTTCGTCTCACTCACCATCTTGTACTCTTCTTTCGTGTAGCCGTCATCGCGGAACACGTCCACTTGGGGAAGTATATTGAAGGCGATCTGGTGGGGAAATTTCTTCTCCGTAACAGCAACACCTGCAATCTCCTGTTCGAGCTGGGTGAGTCCTTTTTTCCCCGCTCCCGTGACCGACTGATACGTTGCCACCACGATGCGTCGGATTTTCCAGAGGTCGTGCAGGGGTTTCAGCACCACGACCATCTGAATCGTCGAACAATTCGGGTTTGCGATGATCCCTTTGTGTTTGAAGATTTCTCCGCGGTTCACCTCCGGTACCACGAGAGGAATCCCCGGCTCCATCCTGAATGCGCTGCTGTTGTCAATGACAAGTGTGCCCGATTTGACCGCGTGGGGGGCAAATTCCTTGCTGACGGTTGCGCCGGCCGAGAACAGGGCAACATCAATTCCTTTGAACGACGTGGGCTTCAGTTCCTCCACGTAGCAAGGCTTGCCGTTAAAGGTCAGTTCCCGACCCGCGGAACTTGCGGAGGCAAGCAAACGGATCGAACTGGCGGGAAATTTCCGCTCCTCGAGAACCTGAATCATCTTGCGGCCGACAAAGCCGGTGGCGCCGACGACAGCTACAGTACATGACTTCATGGATCTTCCTATGTTGATGGTTGGCGAATAACTCGTACAAGAAATTCAAACTCCTGGTGACGCTGCACCCTGACGTTAAAGATCGTCGAATGTTTCACGTTTGCGAATCACGCTCATATTCATGCCGTCGATGAGTACTTCAGCGGGGCGTAACCGCGCGTTGTAGTTCGAGGAAAGAACATACCCGTATGCTCCGGTGCAAAGCACCGCGAGCAGATCCCCCCGGTTGACCCGCGGCAGCGGTCTGGCAAGAGCAAGGAAATCGCCGGATTCGCACAATGGTCCAACCACGTCGACGACCTCGTGCGGCATGCCTTGGAGATGGACTGGCACAATTTGATGATGAGAATGATACAAACTCGGCCGGAGCAGGTCGTTCATCCCTCCATCCACAACCACAAACGTCTTGTCTTGCGTCGCCTTCCGAAAGACAACGGCAACAAGGAGGACGCTGGAGTGCGCAACAATCGAGCGTCCCGGCTGGATGCAGATCCGGCACCCTGTTTCCTTCAGCGAAGGAAGGATGGCCCGGACCATTGAAGATGCTGAAAGGTTCTCCTCCTCCGGCACTTCCCGGGGCAGCATCGGGTGCTGAACATACCCTTTGTACTGTACGCCGAATCCTCCTCCAAAATCAAGGTCTTCGATTGTAAGATTCAGGGCACGAAGATCACGCACAAGCTTGTTGAGTGCCTCGGCACCATTCCGTAATGTCTCTTCCCTCGTAATCTGGGAACCGATGTGACTATGGATTCCCATTGCCTTGATGTTCTGGAGTGAACTCGCCCAACGGAGAATTTCTCCCGCCTTCTGCCATGGAATGCCAAATTTGTTCTGGCGCGTGCTGGTAGAGACATACGCGTGTCCGCCAGCATCAATGTCGAGATTCACCCGGAGGAGGATGCGCGCAGTTTTTCCTGTGCGGCCTGCGATGGTGTTGATGATTTCTATTTCTTCGGGGGATTCCACATTGAAGGCATGAACATCCGCCGCAAGCCCTGCCGCGATTTCATCATCCCGCTTCCCCACACCGCTGAACGTGATTCTGCGGGGATCAAACCCTGCCTCCAGGGCAAGATGAAGTTCACCGCCCGAACCGACATCGGCCCCCAGTCCTTCCCTTGCGATAATGCCCAGCACCACACGATTCGCATTGGCCTTTGCAGCATAGTACGTCCGATGTTCCGTTCCATCGAATGCCTGTTCAATGTGCCGGCAGTGATCAATCAAGGATTGTTTGCTGTACACATACAGTGGCGTCCCGTAGGCAGCAACTGCATTGTGCAGGTCGGTCTCTTCACAGTACAAAACGTTTTCGTTGTAGTGGTACTCGTGCATGATTCCTGTTCTCTGGATTTGCTGGGTTACGGTGTATTCGAGCTGGTTATTCCGGACCGATGTACATGCGTGCTCACAATGTTGCTTCAATGACGGACTGGAATGGCGAAACAATTGCGACAATCGCGGTATGGAACGCACTCGCGACAGCCGGGACTCTCAAGAGAGCAATGAGGACAAACACGCCGAAGAAGCCAATTCGACGAACGTGTAGTGCCGCGCCGGCAGGCAGCAGGGAGACCAGCACATGGGATCCATCCAGAGGCGGAACGGGAATCAAGTTAAAGAACGCCAGGACCACATTGAGCGTAACTCCCGCATAGAACATTTGCAGGAGGAAGAGCGTTACCTCGGATCCCAATCCGGCGTTGCCCGATCCCATTCCCTTCAGAATTTGCGCCAGGACGATAACCGCGATGGTGCAGAAGCACGCGAGAATGACATTTGCAATCGGACCTGCAATCGACACCAGCACATCATCACGCCTTGGCCTCTGAAAATTCCTCGGATCGATCGGAACCGGTTTCGCCCACGCGATGAAAACCGTCCCCGCCGCGGCAAGAGAAAGAAGCGGGACGATGACGGAGCCAATCGGGTCTATGTGGGGAATCGGATTCAGCGTCAGCCTTCCCATCGACTTTGCCGTAGGATCCCCCAGACGCAATGCCACCCATCCATGGGCGATTTCATGAATGATCACAGAAAAGAGAAGTATGGGAATAATGAACAAGTGCTCGATCATATGTTGTGCAATCCTGTCTCTCGAACAGCGATTTGCGGGAGTACCCACCTCATAAGCACTCAGGACAGCGCCGAGGCGACTATCAGCTTCGCGGATGATACGTTCTGTGAATTTCCTTCAGATACTCTCTATCGATATGTGTGTAGATTTGGGTTGTGGAAATGTCGGCATGGCCGAGCATTTCCTGGACAGCGCGCAAGTCCGCCCCGCCTTCCAGCAGATGAGTCGCAAAGGAATGACGGAAGGTGTGTGGGTGAACATCCTGGTGGATTCCCGCCTTGCGTGCCGACGACTGGACCATTTTCCAGACAGCCATTCTTGTAAGAATCCTGCCGCGGGCGTTCAGGAAGAGCGCCTCAGCTCCGAGACCTGCCCGGGCCAGGAGCGGTCGACAATGCGTGACATAGTCATTAATCCATCGAAGAGCGGGGCGTCCGATGGGAACGATGCGTTCTTTTGAGCCTTTGCCGAACACCCGGACTATGCCTGCGTCGGCGGATATGTCGTTTCGCCGGAGGCCGATCAGCTCCGAGACCCGCATCCCGGTGGCATAGAGCGTTTCCAGCATCGCCCGATTTCGGAGCCAGAGTTGCTTCCGATCGCCATCGGTTGGCCGCGGCTGTTCCAGAATGCGCTCCACTTCGAAAGCCGAAAGCACTCCCGGCAACGTCCGGTCGAGCTTGGGAGTATCCAGCGTTTCGGTCGGATCACTGTGGGCGGCTTCCTCTCCAACGAGGTACCCATGGAATCCTCGCACCGCAGAAATCGTACGGGTCACCGACCTTGGTGAGAGACCACGTTCCCGCAGCGAACGGAGAAATGCCGAGGTGTGTTCCTCCGTCACTTCATCCGGAACTGTCACGCCGCACGTTCTCAGGAACTCGACGTACCGGCTGATATCCAGGCGGTACGATGAGATCGTATTTGCCGAGGCATTGCGTTCAATGGCCAGGTACTGGAGGAACCGGTCACGGTACGTTTTCATTGCCTGTGCCTTCCGGCAACGGTTGCGGTGGCTGTCCATCGGGAGCCGGACTTCCGTTGCCGGACTCCGAAAGATTCTGCTCGCGTCCTCTCCGGGTTCTTCTCGGACGTTGAACCACTTCAGGATACTTCACTCTACCATGGTAGGCGCCCACCAGAACAGTGAGGAATGCGGCTTTGATACGAGTCAGGTCCTTCAATGTAAGAGGACACTCGTCGAGCTCCCCTTCTTCAAACCGCTTCTTGATCAACTCTCCAATCGCATCCTCAATGCGTTGCGGCGTGGGCTCCTCAATGGTCCGGACGGATGCTTCCACGGCGTCGGCGAGCATCATAATTCCTGTTTCCTTCGTTTGCGGCTTTGGACCGGGATAGCGGTAGTCCGCTTCCTTGATCTCGTCGAGTTTTGTTTCGTCACCCGTCTTGTGAGCGAGCGAGAGCGCCTTATTATAGAAATAATCGATTCGCGTTGTGCCATGATGCATGGGAATGAAATCGATCACCTCCTCGGGGAGATTATACTCGCGCGCAAGTGCAACGCCATCCTTCACATGTGCAACAATGATGAGCGAGCTCATGCGCGGCGCAAGCTTGTCGTGTTTGCTCCTGTACGTTTTCTGGTTTTCGACGAAGTATGCCGGCTTCTCGATCTTCCCGATGTCATGAAAATATGCGCCTACGCGCGCAAGGATTTCGTTTGCGCCGACTGACGCGGCTGCCGCTTCTGCAAGTGTTGCCATCGACAGACTGTGGTGATACGTTCCTGGCGCCTGCACCGCCAACATACGCAAGAGCGGGTGGTTGAACTGACCCATTTCCAGAAGGGTGAGATCCGTGGTAACCCTGAATACCCGTTCAAGGAATATCAACAACCCGTAAGTCAGTACCGGCGAGATAATGGCGTTAATCAACGCATAAAGCAACTGCTCCCCGATGATCGGCATTGACTCAAACCGTTCGAGACCAAGCGCAACGATGACGCAGGCATAGCCGATGAATATGAAACCGAGGGAACGGAAGATCTGCGAGCGATTTTTCATGTCCCGCACGCTGTAGACAGCGAGTACTCCCGCTACAAGCGAAGTGAGAGCGATGCCATAATCATTCCCGCGAATTCCCCCCACAATATAGGCAATGACCACCGTGCCATAAAACCCCACGCGGGAGTCAAAGATGATTGTGAGGAGCATCGAAGCCGCGGGAACGACAATCAGGAACTCAAGCGGCGCGTTAACGTCAAGCTCCCTCGTCAAATACGCAAAGATCCCCTCGAGGAGAATCAGGAATGCGATGAGCGCCAGACGCCTGTTGTTGGCAAAAATTCGCTTGCGGAAGAGCGCAAGGTACATGCCATACAAGAATATCACGACAATCACATGCAGTGCGATGCCGAGAATCTGTCCAAGCGTGCTCCCTTCCGGCCCACGCTCCGCTTTGACACGCCTGAGCGAGTCGAGCTTCAAAAGGATATCCTGCGTTATCCTGTCGTGCTTGCTGACAATCCGTTCGTTCTCCTGGACGAAGCCCGCAGTGCGCGGCACAGCATCCATCGCCACCGCAAGAGCCTGATCTGTTGCGGCGTGGTCGTACTTCAGGTTTGGCACGAGATACTGAATGGTGATCTTGTAGGCAATGTCGAGGGCGGCGGGATTGGAGGGGATTCTCTCTCGTAACGTCTGCTCGAGCAGACTGACAACCTCTGAATGGTCCAGAATCCGGGACTCCGGCACAATCTCTTCCTCAGTCCCGTGGCGTAATGCAATTGCGTGTTGGGAAAGCTGGGATTTGACTCGTNNCCTTCATCGCCGAAGGAACGCCTTCGGCAAGCTTATCCAACCCGCTGCCCGATGAAAGGACACTAATCGTTTCCCAGTCCTGGGCGGAAAACAAGATTGAGAGGCCCGCAGCCGCCCTCCCAAATGCCAGAGAGTCGGCACTTTCAGCGGGAAGGTGTCTCTTCTGGCTCTTCAGATACCTCTCCCTCAGCCCCGCCGTTGACTCCAGTTGTTTGAAAAAGTCGGAGACTCGGTCAAGCTCCTCGTCGGTCGCCGCAGTATCCCGTTGAAAAACATCATAGACGTGTTTCCGGGCTTCAGCAACATCCTGCTGGTACTCCCGTTCATCACGCAAAATAGGGAATGAGAAAGGCGCGATCAGATCCTTTTGAGCCCAAATGGCGCCAACTTTGTAGTCAAGCTCGATGGATTGGCCTCTGGGAAATAGCAAAGCCAGCAGGATTGCCAGCGATAACGCCAAAGCAACCTTGCTCATGACGGCCTTTTTAAAATAGACCTGTCGCAATACAGAAAAGAGCGCTATTCCCCTTTTTTCGTCTGCCATGACCGATTGTGGTCGCCGTGTTATGTAAACTATAATATCGGGAGTTGGACGCTGAATTGCAACGAATCAGCTGTTCCGAGGGAAACAAGGCACTTTACGATGCGTGGATTGAATGGTGATGAGTGGTGCTCGGGGAAATTCGCGGTTGATCAAAGTCGTCGTCGTTCCGAGATTCACGGAATCCGAGCACGGCCGACCAGATCCCCAAGCCAATCGCAGCAAGGCAGACAAAAACAGCCAGTCCGAACATCATACCCCCCAACAATTCTGCCGCATCGGGATCACCATTGAGCAGCCAATGCCAATCGTGAATGAGTCCACGCCCCAAGAGATGGAGCCTTCTGTACGGCGCATCCCTTATATACATCGTGACGTTGAACATGTTCTCGCCTGTCCAGAACAGGGGAAAAGCAATGTGGCGCCACGACTTTTGCCGCCATGTGACAAATGAAAGGAGCGCAGGAAGCAGAATNNACCAAGTATGTACACCCATTGTCCGAAGATTCTGAAAACGAAATGCCCCGCCTCATGGATAAAGAGATTAATCCAATCAACAATAAAAAGGATGACCGGTGGATGGAACGACGGATCAGTTGCGTCGTAAGTGAAGACAAGAATCTGGAGGAGATAGATCAAATAGGCGAACACCAGGAGTTTCAGAATAAGGAGGGATTGGCGCATTTATGATGTATCTCCCTGGCATATCCACGTCTACGATTTCTGAAGCTTGGCGGCTTCCCGGAAGAACATGATCATGCCGGTGGCCGGCGGGGTCACTCCCAATTGACGCATCATGGTCACCACCTGCGCCCGATGATATGTTGAGTGATCGACGAGGTGCAGCATCGCCTGCCAGTANNGGAAGATTTCACCTTTCGAAGTCTTCATTTCGAAAAAGTCCTGAAGCTTCCGGTCATCCAATCCGGCCAGGAACTTGGCTGTCTCAAATCCTACTGTATTCCATAAGTTTCGCAAATCGCCCATTGAGGGGACATTCTCTGGCGAGAGAAATGCGGAATCCTGTTTCCCAACCCATCGGGAGAGCCACATTTTTTCTGCTCCCACGAGATGAACCATTGTGGCAAAAATGCTTCCGTGGCTGCTCGACATATCCTTCGAGATGTTTTCCGGCTGGAGAGACACCACCGCATCAAAGATACGGTTTGTCGCCCAAGCGTTGAAAGCAAACAGAGTCTTTACTTCCTTCACATTCATGGAGTCCTCCCTCTTGCCGAGATTTTGCGCTGATGATCTGTGCACTTCGACTCTCCCCTCGTGTCAAACCCTGCTGCTAAAAGAGAGCCTTCCACACCGTTGCTGTGACTGCATGGTAAGCAATAACCACCGCAAACAGAAGCATGGTTCCCCCTGCGAAACGGTAGATGCCGGTGAGCAGCGTAGCCGGCAGGCGTGTCCTGAAGTGGAGCAGCGTGCGCATGACCAGGAAAAACCATATTGTGGTCCCCATTCCGAAACCAAACGAAAAAGCGACATTCATCAGGAATGAATTCTCGATCCAGGCGTTGGCATGCAAGAAGCCTACGAAAGTGATCATGGATGGAAGAAACGTCGGCGAGGCAAGGTTTGTCACTGCTATAAGCAACCCTATAAAGAATGGGGACGTCCGTCCCATGCTTTTTGCCCGTTCTTCCTGTTGCCGTTCCCGCTCTTGAATTGCCGATGCCTTCTTTTCACTCTTTTTCGGCGTAAGAAAACTGATTCCCAGGTAGAGCAGGACAACGACGCAGGCTGCCTGGAATATGAGTGGAAACCATGGACTGCCGGCAATAATCCTTCTCAACGTCAGTACAATTGCGGAGGAGGCAAACGTGGCAATCAACATGTACACAACATCCATGGCGGCTGCCGCGACGGCCATGAGGAATCCGGCGCGAAACGTGCCGCTCAACGCCTGCCGTGTCACAGCGATGGAAAGAGGCCCCGGGGGAATCGACAAGACAAATCCCCCTGCAATACCCAGTAGTAACGATGAGATCACTGGCACGGACTCCTATGAATGTTACTCTCCCGCCTTTTTCTGTAACTCGGCGAGCTTTTGCAGCGCCTGCAGCGGCGTCAACGCATTCAGGTCGATGGCACGCAGACTTGCCCTCAGGGCGTCGTCCTGCATTTCAAACAGTGTCAATTGGACTTCTGGAGGACGTATGCGGCCTTTCCGCTGGGCCGAGGATCCTTCGCCACTGCTTATGCCCTGCAGGGACAAATCGGAAGATTCGAGATTCCGAAGGATTGCCTTAGCACGCTCGGTGATCTCTTCGGGAAGTCCTGCCATCTGCGCTACCTGGATGCCGTATGAGTGATCAGCAAACCCCGGCGTGACGGTATGGAGGAAGACCACATTGTCGTCATATTCCCGAACGTCAACTTTGTAATTCCTGATTCTTGGATAGAGATCCGCAAGTTCATTCAGTTCGTGATAATGTGTTGCGAACAGCGTTCGGGCGCCGACATGCTCATGCAAGTATTCGGTAAGAGCCCACGCAATACTGATGCCGTCGAACGTACTTGTCCCCCTCCCCACTTCATCCAGAAGAATAAGACTGCGGCGCGTTGCGGTATTGACAATGTGCGCGGCTTCATGCATCTCCACGAGAAATGTGCTTTCTCCCGTGGAAATTCTGTCGCTTGCTCCTACACGGGTATAGATTTTGTCGACAATCCCTATGTTTGCCTTTTGTGCCGGGACAAAAGACCCAATCTGCGCCAACAAAACGATGAGGCCCGTTTGTCGAAGATAGCTCGATTTTCCGCTCATGTTGGGACCGGTAATAATCAAAATCTGAGCGTCGTCGGCCGACAGATGGACGTCGTTAGGGATATAGGATTCGCCCGGTGGAAGGAGTCGCTCGATGACGGGATGGCGTCCGCCAACGATTTCCAGTGACTTCCCTTCATTGATTTCCGGCCGCACATAGTTCTCCTCAACAGCAGTGGTGGCGAGCGAGACCAGACAATCCAACACCGCGATCGCGCGGGCATTCGTCTGGATCTGCACCGTCTTCGCGGCAATTTCCATTCGGATTTCATTGAACAGCCTCATCTCGACACTGAGAAGCCGTTCCTCCGCATTGAGGATCTTTTCCTCCTGGTCCTTCAATTCGGGCGTAATATAGCGCTCAGCCCCCGTGAGTGTCTGCTTTCTGATGTACTCGGCCGGAATTTTCTCCCGATGCGTATTGGTGATTTCAATGTAGTAACCGAAGACATTGTTAAACCCCACTTTCAACGAACCGATTCCGGTTCGTTCGCGTTCCGTCCGTTGCAGTTCGGCAATCCATTTCTTTCCGCCAAACGCAAAGGTGCGAAGTTCATCCAGCTCTTTATTGAAACCGGCGCGAATCACCCCTCCGTCGGCCAGATTTAACGGAGGTTCGGGTTCAATGGCGTGTTCGATGGTCCCGCACAGATTCTCCAGTGGATCGAGCTCTCCCCGCATCTCATTCAAAAGCGCGGATTGCACGCTCTCTAAGGCGCTGCGAAGCGCCAGGACGTCTTCGAGAATCGACCGGAGGGCTACGACATCCCGAGGAGTGGCGCGACCTGTGCAAATTCGCATATTTACCCGCTCCAGATCGCCGATGCGTGCCAGGATGTTGGTCAGGCTCTGATTGAGGTCAGGGTTCTGGACAAGCTCCGTTACTGCCTCCAGACGAGCGCTCATGGGAGTAATTCCCTTGAGCGGCTGGCTTATCCACCGCTTCAACAGCCTCCCTCCCATCGGGGTTTTGGTCCGGTCGAGCACATTGATGAGACTTCCCTCCTGGTCACCTTCAAACGACGAGATGATTTCGAGGTTTCGCTTCGTCGCCGGGTCCAGGACAATATGATCGTCTATGGCAAATGGGAGGAGCTTGCGGATATGCGAAAGGTTGGCCCGTTGAGTTTCCTGAAGGTAGTGCATGATTGCCCCGGCCGCCGCAACACCGGGCCCGAGATCGTCGACGCCAAAACCTTTCAGGGATTTCGTACCGAAATGATTCAGCAAGAGTTCGTAGCCGTAATCACGATTGAACAGCCAGTCTTCGATTTTTGTGTAGAGGCCGGAAAAGGAACGGGTGAGAACTTCGTGAAGGCTCTGGGCGTCCCGTTTTTGGACAAGGATTTCTGAAGGGGCAAGGTTTGCCACCTGTTCCGCCAGTGAACGGAATGGGAACTCCCCTGTGGAAAATTCCGCCGTCGACACGTCGACAAACGAGAATCCTACAGCATCGTCAGGTCCGGCGATCGCCGAGGGAAGCGCAATGGCAGCGAGGTAGTTATTCTGCTTGCCGTTCAGGACCTTTTCAGAAAAGGCAATGCCCGGTGTAACGACCTCAATCACATCGCGTTTGACTATGCCTTTGGCGAGTTTGGGGTCCTCGAGCTGTTCGCATACGGCGACACGGCATCCTGCTTTCAGGAGTCGTGGAAGGTACGCATCAAGGGCGTGGTGGGGAAAGCCTGCCAGCGGTACCTCGCCTGCTGCGCCGTTGCCCCGGCGGGTAAGCGTAATGCCCAGAATTCGGGAAGTGGTTTTTGCATCCTCATCAAAGGTCTCAAAGAAATCCCCCATCCTGAACAGAAGGATGGTATCGGGATACTTTGCTTTGATCTGTGCATACTGCTTCATCAACGGCGTGGACATTCAGCCGGGGCCTTTTATGAGTGCAGAGCAATTAATCAAAAAACCGAAGGAAATGCAATGAATCGATGGGTTAGTTCCGAAGGACAGGGGTTACTCGGTGGGGGATACTCTTCTATCCCTTCCTGGGCACAGATCNNTGATAGGCGTAATGCTCAACATCAAATTCAAAATTGGAATTTCGAAATTCAAAATGCAACGGCCCCGCCTGGAGGAAGTTGGGCGAGGCCGCGAAAAGTTCTACTGATTCAGATTGCACTATCTCGTCGTCATTACTGACGACGATGGCAAACGTACCATATCTTCACCAGAACGACTTCGGCTGAGGATAGCTTTCCCACCAGTCGCTGATCACCATACCCAAGTTGAACCCTGGAAACCCCGGAGGCGTGTTGCTCGGATTGTCGAACCTGGTATCGTAGTAGTACTGTTTTGCATACCCAGTCTGGACGACTCCACCGGAGAATGTCCCAACCGCGCCACGGGTGTTCTGCGNNGATCGTTTCTGGGAGATCCGTGGTCGTAATTCTCAGCCGTAAAGGAACCATTCACAGCCAACAAGGCGCCCATGATTGTACATCCGTTGTCGTTGGCTGAGTTATCTCTCACAATAATGTCGTCGTTCGCAACCAGTCCAAGAAAGTCATTCCCGGTGTAGCCGTCAACCGGATTGTCGGGTTTGATATTGACAAACGGGTTCTGTTGATACTTGACATCATTCTCGATCTTAATGTCAGCTCCCGATCCACCTGCGACCAGAGTCAGTTTCCCATCAAGGGTTCCCTGAACATGAACCGTTCCGCTTGTCGCCAACACCCACTGAGAATTGCCAAGTTGTACTGTATCAGGTTTCCCGCTGGCGCTGCCACCCGAACTCGTTTGCCAGACGAGTGCTTTTCCATCGCCATCCACACTCGTGCTGCCCGGATCCAATGTTACCCAGAGATCCTTATTGCCATACCAATTCCCTTTATAGCCTGGGTATTTGAGGGGATTCTGCGCATAGTCAGTCAGGGCGCTCAAATCTTGAGGAAGCGGGATGGCCGGGACTCCGGTCTCATATCCTCCCTTGAAGACGCCTTTGTTGGTGTGTCCACCCGATGTTTTTCCGGGCATGGGATTCATGCTTGCGGCCGTCGTGACGCGGCCATAGAACGTAGGTGTTCCATCCATGTTTAACGCGCTATTGGAATGGACACGACCGAACACAGTGTCCTGGCTCATCCACCAGACATTTCCCTCGTCATTCGTCATCCACGCCATCGTCGAATACGGCATGAGAACGCCTGTTCGTAACGTTACTTCGACGGTATCACGAATCGTGTCGTTGGCACTGATGGCGTACCACGGGCAAAAAGCGGAAATCGCCTGAAGTTTGGATGTTGTCCCTGACGTGTCGCTGGCAACCACGAAGCGCGAAATCTTGACGTTTCCTGTTTGCGCGCCTGACGCATCTTTGATCGGTTGACCATAGGTGCCAAACCAGGTACTGTCCTGGTAGACCTTCGACATTCCGACGTTTGCACCAGTAATGGCCATCGTGTGCGATTCAGCCTGGTCATGGTATGAAACAACATTGTCTATTGAGTCCAACGCATATTGGTTCAGTGTCCGGCCGATCGTGGCCAGAACGATCCCGAATCCTATGACGTAAATGAGCGCTCCCTTGCCAAGCATGGTGGGTTCCCCCTAGTGAACTTCAACGATTGAGATTTTGAGAAACCAATCTTGTTTGCTGCCAAAGAGAGCTTGAATACCAAGCGTCCCGTTGTCCGGTTTGAACGGTGCCCTTCTGACGATATGGTGCAAATGGACTCTGTACCTCCACTGTAACAACAACCACATTGACGAGTCGAAGCTGATTACTCCTANNGCTGATTACTCGGAATCGGTGTGGGACCCATGGGGTCCTTGTACTTGTTCTCGTAATCGAGGTGGAACTGTGTCACCAACGCGACAACGTCCGTGACAGAATTTCCTCCCGCGCCGCTCCCGAAGTGTCGATAGAGCTTTCGGTCCATCTCATTTTGTGTTTCGAGAAGTTCGGTCGTAGGGCCCGTCCAATACGTTATCGTATCAGGGATACCATCATGATTCAGGTCGGCGCGGAAGGAGAATTTGTTCGAATCGGCGACCAAGACAATCACGGTATCACCCGATAGACACCCCGAACCCATGTTCCGAAGTTCACCTTCGACCATGCGTACCACGCCGGTGAGCGACTGCTGCACGATCATATCGTTGCAATACACCGATTGGTTCTCCCTCGCGGTGTCGTGCGCCGAGAGGATGATCATCATGAGGGCTCCACCAAAGATCAAGGAACCCAAAAGATCAATCATTGTTCCCATAGACTCTCCTCAAACTCAAATACTTACTGAACACCAAATTTGAAATACCCCATGGTCACCGAAGTTTTCAGTGTGTCCAATCGCTCGCCAGTCCGGGGAGCTGGCTTCGTGCGCCATACCTTCAGATCCATTCTCTTCAGAAACGTCTTGCTCCCTGAATAGGTGTTGATGTTCGCCGGGTCAACATAGTACACGGCGAAATTGGTTGTGAAAATCGGGGCTGTTGTGTCGCCAGGCATTCCTACGGATTTGTCCAGCGTCTTTCCATTGAAGTCATCAAAATCATCCCAGCTTCCAGGATCGCTCGTCGTATCGTCGGCTTCAAGCCCCAGGGACGCGGCCGCGGTCAAGGGAGTAGTACTCTTGTAACGAAGATTTGTGTCCACCGTTGCCTTGTCGAAACTCAAGCCCATGGCAAAGTCAATCCATGAACTCGCGACAGAGGTTTCAAGAATTGCGTCCTGGCTGGATTTGAGGCCATCCCCGGTAGTTGCCATCAGGCTGTAGAAATTCGTCAGAATAGTGAAAATGAAAATAAAGGCGATAATGGTAAAGACCATCTGTCCTGTACTCATGGCCTATCCTGCGCTCCCTCGGATTTGTGCAACAGGATCTTCTACAACTGTCGTACCGCTTGATTTTTGGCGCAACTAACAGAAATCTGAGGACTTATGGGCACACAATTCTACAAATTGGACTCATTCTTACACTTTGCTAGAGAGACAGGAGTACTGCCGCTCCAGGGGAAAGCTATGCCAAGACTCTCGGAACAAACAGTGACACATCGGCTGGTTGCAAACATCCGGTCAGTGAGGACGCAACGGAAACACTCCTGAACCCGCAACGCGACAACTTGAATATGAACCATCACTCAGAAAATAGCAAGTCCTGGGTTTTTCATTGCTTCTGTCGGTCACGGGTCAAGTCCAAACATCAACAATTATCCTGCATTTTCGCCAAAAAAGACCCGCTGTTACCTATGAGTCCATCGAGGCTCTCCTGCCTTCTGTGACCTCCATCACTAGCCGTGCCCTCGGCAACATGCGCCAAAACGGCACCGGAGAAGGAGTGTGGCGGAGGGTTTGCCTGATAGCGAAGATCGTTACGCTCAATCTGGATTACCAAGAATCTGGATCACGCCATCGATGCGTCCGAGCGGAGCAGAGAGCTGTACGCCTGCAACATCCTGACGTACACGCTCATATGTTTCCTTGGCAATGGCCACGCCAACAGCAAACCCTTCCTCTTTTGAAGTGGTCTTGCGCATTCGTTCAAGGACCTCCGCCGGCACGCTCGCCCCTGGAACTTCGTTGTTCATGAACTCCGCGTTCCGATACGACACGAGAGGCCAAATCCCGCAGAGCAAGGGAAGCTTCACGTGCTCGATCCGCTTCATGAACTTCTCAAGGATCCCGAGATCGAACACCGGTTGGGTGATGATATACTCTGCTCCCGCCTCAATCTTCCAATCAAGCCGCCGCAATTCCTCATCAAGATTCATCGCGCCGGGGTTTGCGCCCACGGCAATGCTCAGCCCCGTAGGCTCGCCGATGGGATTGCCTGCGAGATCGAGTCCGTGGTTTAGTCGATTGATCAGGTTGGTAAGCCCAATGGCGTCAACGTCGAAGACGGCTGTTGCATCGGGATACGTGCCGAGCTTGGGCGGGTCGCCGGTGATCGCCAGGATGTTGCGGATGCCGAGCGCCCATGCGCCGAGCAGGTCTGATTGCATGCCAATGACATTCCGGTCTCGACAGGCGAAATGCAGCACCGCCTCGATCCCCACTTCACGTTGGAGGATGGTTGCCATTGCAAGGGCAGACATCCGGGCAATCGCTCTTGGTCCGTCGGGGATATTGATTCCATCGATCCCGAATTCGTGCAGCCGCCGGGCCTTCTCGATCTCCTTTGCCGGTGACACACCACGCGGAGAAACAAGCTCCACGAGTTTCACGAATTCGTGCCTGGCGAGTTTGCCGGACAGCCTTGATTTTGAAGCCATGTCAACCACATGAATTGTCGCCGGCGCTTCCACCTTCAGATCGACCTTCGACGTATCCATGCGCTTTGCCGGCTGCAGTGCCTGTACGGCCCTGCGGATCGCCCGGATATGGTCCGGATTCGTGCCGCAGCAGCCACCAACAATCGTGGCGCCGGTTTGAATGAACCGCTTGGCATATTCNNTCAGGCGACATCAGATACAGGTTTCTCCCACCGACACTTTGCGGCAGCCCCGCGTTTGGCTGGACAGAAATCGGGAGCGTGGTGAGACGCTTCAGATGTTCAAGAGCATCCAGCATGGACTTCGGTCCGACCGAGCAATTCATCCCGATGACGTCGACACCGAGAGGAGTCACATCTGCAACAAAATTTTCCAGCAGGGCTCCGCTGAGAAGACGCCCATCGTCATTCACGGTTACTTGCGCGATGATCGGAATCTCGGCATTGACTTCCTTTACCGCCTTGATGGCTTGAACAAGCTCAGGAAGATATGAGAAGGTTTCGAGAACGATCAGATCAACTCCTCCCGCCAGCAATCCCTGGACCTGCTCCTTGAATGCCTCCCGTGCCTCACCAAGGGAGAGCTTCCCGAGCGGCTCCAGTTGAATCCCGAGAGGTCCGATCGAGCCTGCCACAAGGGCCTTCTCGCGGGCTGCCATCTTTGCAATCTCGGCCCCCCGCTGGTTGATCTCCTTGACCCTTTTTTCAAGTCCATGCGGGGCCAACCTGAACCGATTTGCCCCAAAGGTATTGGTCTCAATAATGTCCGCTCCGGCAGCGACATAATCGCGATGGACCGACGAAACCAGGTCGGGACTCGTCAGATTGAGTTCGTCAAAGCAAGTGTTGATGAAAATCCCCTTCTCATACAGATACGTCCCTACGCCTCCATCAAAGACAATGATGCCGCGACGAAGCTTTTCACGAAAATCAGACATACTTTCTCCGGAATTGAGATCTGAAGTAGAAATGTAGGAAAAAGTGGGGGATTATAAAAATGCGCCCATCCTTACCGCTGTGGATGGGAGTTTTCGTTGCATCTCAGGAAATACTTTAATAGTATGTGCCCACTCAATCTTATGCCCTTTCGCACCATCCATACCATCCTCATTCTTGCTTTGTTTGGCGCTGGATCAGCGTCAGCTGCCGCCGAGGCTGATTCTACAGGGAAGTCTTCTTCGGCATTCCATTGGTTTCCCAACGCACCGCTCTTTCCTCACCTCGATGCAGACGGGACAGCGCAACAGCTCTCTCTCTGCAAAGATCTCGATTCGCGGAGTATTGTCGGCAGCATTGGCGGTCTTCAAAGGATGATCGAGACCCGGATAGGTGAACTCCCCGTGCAAGTGGGGATTGGGGCAACGGTGTATGGAAGTTTTGTCAGAATGCCTCACGTGCTTGATGTTGTGACGGCTGACTTTTTTGTGNNCGATTTCCCCCTCGATATTAAATTGTCAGACCGCCTGACGTTTCGGACCGGCTGGGGTCACCACAGCGGCCACCTCGTGGATGACGGCATCGAGGCTCTCAACCTTCACTCTATTAATTATGCAAAAGACTATTCTCCGTTCCTTCTTGCTTACTCAATCCCTCCGCTTGCCGGTTTTGTTTATGGCGGAGTACGGTTTGATTACTACACCATCCCCGAAGTGGGAAAGCACTGGAATCTCCGTTTCGGAATGGAAGGTGGTCGTGTCGCGCTGACGGATGACCTGATGCTCTACGGCGCACTTGACCTCAAGTGCCGCCAGGAAACCGGGTGGGGAACAACAGAGAGCTATCAAATAGGGCTGAGGACTGTCGTGTTTGGTGCCCGTGAAATCAGGTTTGCCTATACCTACCGGACCGGACCGGATGAGCGCGGCCAGTTCTACCTCCAGTCGCACACTTCCAGTCTCTTCGGTATCTTTCTTGATTTCTGAACCTCCTTCCAAACACACAAATATGGGCAATTTGCGGCGCATTCAGGGAACGTGCCGTCCCCCCGGGGCGTTACTTTTGTCAGTTGAAGCCCGTCAGTGTTCCTTCCAATGAATCATCGCAGTGCAGGGATCGTATAAGGATGAATATCATAAATTCACCGAAAGGCGAGGCAATGTACTCTCTCAAGGATGTGACCATTTGTCTTCTCGGCATCTCCCTCGCGGCGGAAGTCGCGTTCGCCCAGGATCGGGATCGCAGCAAGGTTCCAGACAAGTACAAGTGGAATCTCGCAGACATTTATCCCAGTGACGATGCATGGAAGGGAGGGGTGGAGAAGTTCAAAGCGAGATCCGCAGAGATCGACAAGTTCAAAGGAACATTAGGAAAATCCGGAGCTTCGCTGGCGGGGTGCTTCGAACTGCTCACCGATCTTTCAAAAGACTTTTCACGCCTGAGCGTGTATGCCGGTCTGGGTTCCGACATTGACACCCGTGATGCAAAGCGTCAGGGGATGGTTCAGGATATCGGCCAGGTGGGATCGGATTTTGCTGCCCGCTCCAGTTTCATTCAACCGGAGGTGTTGGCCATCGATCCTGCCGCCATTGAACGCTTCTTCAAAGAAGAACCGAGGCTCAAACCGTACCGACACGACATCGACGACATCCTTCGTCGGCGCGATCACACGGGGACCGAGCGGGAGGAAAAGATCATTGCCGACGCCGGTCTAATGGCCGATGCGCCGGACAACATTTACGGCATCTTCTCGAATGCCGAATTCCCCTTCCCGGAAGTCACGCTTTCCGATGGGAAGACCGTGAAGCTGGACAAATCGGCATTTGCCTTGTACCGTGCGGTGCCCAACCGGGAGGACCGGAAAAAGGTGTTTGCAGCGTTTTTCGGAAAACTCGAGAGCTTCCGTGCCACCTTCGGCACGCAGCTTTATGCCGAAGTGAAGAAAGATATGTTCTTCGCGAAGGCGCACAACTATGCGTCATCTCTCGCCTCCGCCCTCGACAACAACGCGATTCCCGTCGAGGTCTATAAGAGCCTTGTCAGCAATGTCGACTCTAATCTTGCCACGTTTCACCGTTACTTGAAGCTTCGCCAACGTATGCTCGGCGTTGACCAGCTCCACTATTATGATTTGTATGCCAGCGTTGTCAAGAGTGTCGATCTCACGTACTCGTACGAGGATTCTCAGAAAAACATTCTCGCCGCACTGGTTCCACTGGGTCCGGACTACATTGCCACCGCAACGGGCGCATTCGCCAATCGATGGCTTGATGTCTATCCGAACACCGGAAAGCGTTCCGGCGCATATTCCAACGGCGGTGCATATGATGTGCATCCTTACATGCTGCTGAACTACAACGGTAAATACGACGACATGAGCACCGTGGCGCATGAGCTGGGCCACACCATGCACAGCTACTATTCAAACAAGAACCAGCCGTTCAACCTGGCGCAGTATTCCATTTTTGTCGCCGAAGTGGCATCGACATTTAACGAGGCGCTGCTCATCGAGCATATGCTCAAATCCACCACCGACGATAATACACGCCTGACGATGCTCGCTTCGTATCTCGACAACATCAAGGGGACGGTATTCCGTCAGACGCAGTTTGCCGAGTTCGAGCTGCGCATGCACGAGATGGCCCAGAAGGGTCAGCCCATCGTCGGCGAGGCGCTCGACAAGCTGGACATGGACATCACGAAGAAGTACTACGGGCACGATGCCGGCGTCTGCATCGTGGACGATTACATCGCGCACGAGTGGAGCTACATCCCGCATTTCTATCGCGACTTCTACGTGTTCCAGTACGCGACGTCGTTCGCGGCATCGGAGGCGCTGGCCGCCAAGGTCAAGGCCGGCGACAAGGAAGGTGCCATCGCCGCCTTCAAGAAGGGCCTGGCCATCGACCCGACCGACGGCGATCTGCACTTCAACCTCGCCACCGTCTATCGCCGCGAGCGCGAGACCGACCTGGCCATCGCCGAGTACGAAGCCGCGATCGGGCACAAGCCCGACCTGGCCAAGGCCTACTACGACCTCGGCATTCTCTACTCGCAGGAACGGCGCACCGAGGACTCGGCCAGTGCGTTCCGCAAGTACCTGGAGCACGGCGCCGGCGAGGATGCCCCATCCCGCAAGGACGCCGAGGAGCGCCTGAAGGGCCTGGAAGCCGCCGCCAAGGCCAAGAAGAAGTAGCCACCAGTCGGGCCGTCGGGCGGCCACGGCAGG
>PMNP01000203.1 GCA_003161755.1 Ignavibacteriota bacterium
ATCCGTTCGCCATTCTTGATTGATTTCACCCCATCTCAAGGTCCCCCAGTCCCTAAGTCTCATAGTCTCCCCGCCTTGATGCTCCTTCAGCTTTTCTAGCAGTTCTCGATTCTCAATCCTCCATTCTCAATCGTATCCCCCCATAATTTACGCGCTCTTCCTGAACACTTCGAACCGCTTTTCGAGAAAGCCACGATCCGGACGTTGAATCTCATGTCTCGGAAGAATGATCGTTTGCCCGTCCATCCCCTGCAGTCCATGCTTCAACATCGGCCCGNNAGACGTCCGGCCTCACCTTGATGATGTAGTCCGGGGAAATGCCAATGATAAACGAATCGAAGGCAGCGTGGTGCAACTTGCACAGAGCAATGCCGTTCTGAACGACAGGCTCTCCCTCGGGATCCGTGTCGGCGACGATATGCGCAGCGTCTAAAAGCTCTTCATGCTTCAGCCGGCAACAGGCACACTGTTGCCTGTATGCATCAATGACCCGCTCCCGAAAACCCTGTTGATGGAGCCGCTTACGTGTCAGAACCGTGATGTAGGCTCTTCTGCTGACAGTCGCCGCATCATCAGCAACCACTTGTGTTGGCTCGTCTCCGGCCGGCATTCTCACATATGCGGCGTCGTCAACAACAACTGTGAACATGAGCATTGAGGGATTGTCCCCCACCACAAAAACCGGCCAAATGGGCATGTATTTTCCTGGCACGATGCCGTGGAAATACACGAGAGGCACCTTCCTAAGCATCGCCTCGCGCAATCCTACGTTGTCACGATGGCCAGGGTCACTCCCCCGGTAACTGTACTGCAGCAGTCCATCCGGTCGTAGGCTGTCCTTGTATGGGCTCTCAGGCGATGTGGTGATCGACAGGGGAATTCGAGTCAAGACCTGCGGCTTAAAGATCCCTTGCGGCCCGAGAAGAGGGACTCTGGCACCCTGGAAATCAAATCCCTGTTCAAGCACTTTTCGGGGAAGCACTTCGCCAAATAGTGCTGTTTGCTGTTCCAGCCAGGCAAATGCGGCGGTTCTTACGATGTTGTCCCGATCTAACATTTATGACGCCTTCAACCTCTGTAGCGATTGTGATTGTGCCACTCAAGATAGACCCGTTCCGGACGATCTATGATCTTTTCCGGCAGATTCGACAAGGAACGTCCATGAAACTGGTAATACTCCTTCCCGTTCTCGAACTCCTCTTTGATCTTCTTACTCACCTCGATGTGGTAATCAGGAGATATGGTAATGTATCCGTCATCAAATATTTCGTGGAGATCTGCACGAAGAAGCAGACCGTTGCAGACTTTGTTCGGTCCGGATTGCTTGTACGGTTTGATGTGTGAGGCCTGCAAGGCTGGCATGGTTCGCTCTCCGGAGATCGCACATCGGCGATGATATGCGTCGAGGACAGTAGTTCGAAATCCACCCTGTCCCCNNCTTACGGATTTCATCTCCCACCTCAAGATAGGCGGGAATCTCTCCAAGTCTCTCCAAAACTCCGTCCCAGATTTCTTTGCCAATTCCCACTTTCATATCGTACGTCTTGCCTTGCACGATATTCGGATGCCAATCCTGCGGTTCAGAAATCCACAATTCCGGAGGGAAGAAGAACGGAATGGCCAGAACAATGCAGCCNNGAAGAACCCTCCACCTGCGATCTTCTTTTCCGGGGCATGCAACTTGAAAAGGAATGGGGCTCCCTCTTCAAGAGCCGAGAACCCTGTCTCGCCGCCAGGACGCCAGAAGTTTACTTCGTCAGGCTTCCTGCGCTCGTGGAAACGGTACCAGGAGTTGTCAGTAACGCCAACAAACATCTTCATCTATCTCATCTCGTGATCAGGAAAGCGCTGAAAGAATTCACTTCTCAATTCGTCTACTCCGGACAATACCTACCTTATCATGTTCCTGTGAATTGCCACCATGTCTAGGGTGGCAATCATTCTCTTCCTTCGCACAGTCGAGCATGCATACTTCGTCAAAACCCCGTCGACCACTACGATTGCCGCTTTTGGCTTTGTCGCGCGTTATAAAGCCTCTCTGTAAACCCGCCTTCCTCGAGGAATGTCCGTTCGAGCTGGCGCATCTGCTGATCTAGGAGGTAGTTGGTTTGGTGGATGAGGCAGATGATGGTGTTGGCCGCGGTTTCGGGTTCAGATTCTTCTACATAAGTCCTATACGTCAGATAGGACCGATTACTTTTCAGCGCGAGCTGTCGAATCTTTTGAGATTCCTCGTGTTCCTTGCCCCAGAGTTGTAGCCCATTTTGCCGCAAATAGTCCTGGTAGTCCAACAAAAGTTCTTCCAGACTTGCACGCGCCACGCTGACAAGCTTGAGTTCGGTCTTCTTGGAAGTCCCCGAGGCCATGTTNNCCTGTCTATGAAGCGTCCACAGAATTTCACCGTGGCGTCATAGACAATTTCGGCCATCTGGTAGGACTTCAGTTTGGCATACCCGCCATGAGGCGGTATCAGTCTCGGCGTGTCGCTCATCACACCAACTCTCGCGTTGATTCGACACTTGTTGTTGCACTTATGAATTCACGCTCCATGACCGGTATTCCATGTGTGAAGTTCCTTCTATTCTACCCCTTCACAAGACCAATTTCAATTGAAGCGGAAGAGAACACATCATTCGCATTCTCAGATCCTTCATTCGTCCGCCTAATCCTCAGTCGAGCGACCTGCTTCGCAATTCTTTCTCGCATTGCTCAAACACCCTGCCGTTGATTCTGAACCCTAAGTCTGCTTTGATCCGCGCGACAGATATGTGGAAATCTACTATTCCGAGTTTATGGAATTCCACGAGGACTCCTGCAGTACCCATAACTTGCCTTCGTTCCCTGACAGCTTGTCGTCGCCCGATCTTCTCATCAATGAGCAGAAAGTCTGCGTTCTTGATCTTAGCTTGGGAGAGTGCCTCAGCTTCCGCGCCGTTCATTTTCGTGGCTTTCAAGAGGCCGACGTCAACGGAGTCAAAGGAGTCGCAAGGCATGAACAAACCTTGAGAAGTCAGCGTTGTAAGAGCAAATTCAAGAGATCCANNGAGAAATTCCACTCTGACTGGCGCTGGTACAAGAACACGTGAAAACAAAAGGCTAAGTGGATTCAAGAGGTTCAGGTGGTGGAGATTGATGAGAACGGACGTGTCCGTAACGGCGATACGTTGTGCCATACCGCCCTACTTCTTCGAAGCGATTAGAGCCAGCAAACCTATACCGAGAACTGTAAGAAGAAGAGCATTTCGGTCACTAACGGCTTTCTTCTTCACGTTGAGTAACTCAAGAACTTTCTGTTCGATCTCGCCCGGAGTTTGTCGCCTTGGGTCATACTCAATCCAATCGAAATCTCTGACATCTGCCGGAAGCCGAACTCCCTTTTCGTAAATCGGAATGATCAACTTCCCTCTACCATCTGCATAGGCGAGTTCCTCGCGTACATCGGCCCCAATACGAGAAGTGAGGAACACAATCACGCAGTCTGACTTGTCGATGCGAATCTTGGTTTCGGCGGATAACGTCCGCCCATCTCGTTTTGGAAGAAGGACGACAATGTCACTAGCTCCGGCAAGGGTCTGGAGGCGGTAGNNATAACTAATAAATGCAGTGTAAGTCATGACGTAACCTCTGATTCTGTGCAAGATCTCTATTGTCCATGCAACCTGAAATCGCCATCCAGTGAAGCAATGTTGATTTTGCCGAGTGCATCCCACCATTAACGTAGACTACTTGAAAATGTACCTCTTTTCTAGGTAGTCCAGCCATTTCAAATGCGATGGCTTGTCAGCGCAAACTGTTTGTCCGATTTCGATGAACCTCTCGAACGTCACAGGAACAAACCGGGAAGCGTGCTCGCTCTTGATGAGGCTCGCGTATTTCTTTGCTACATCCCCCTGGTAGATGTTCCCAGATGGATAGAAGAGCACTGAGTAAAACTCATCGAGTTCATTCTCGACAACCATCGCCGCTCCGAGCAGATGATTCCGCCACGGCTGCTTGAGCATTCGCTCAGCGAGACTGGAGACTGCCCCCTCTCGATAGAGTCCCGAGCACTTGGCATAAGAATGGTATTTAGAATTCTTATCCATCAACCGTATTCGCTCAGTCTTGCCGTACGGATACGACTTCTCCGTATATTTCACTTCAATCCCAACACCCACCTTTCTTCCTCCAACTCCCTCACATTCCACATAGACATCAAAGGCTGTGCGGTCTCCCAAATGATTCTCTCCGGATGTTGTTGGCCATTCAAACTCAATTCGCTTCACTGCGATTGGCTTTTTGAGTCCGAGCAACTCCTGGAATATGGAATTCGACACTTCACTGCTCGTGTCCAGACTTAAGGGCGCAAAGAGATTGAACGGTATATGTTCACTCCGGAGCATGTCCATGTACATAATCTTGCGCCGTTTGAAGGAATAACGATGTTGGACCAGTGCTAGCAGTCCTGGGAAGGCTACATAGAAATTCCATCCTGCTTCGGCGTCCTTATCTGTGAAGAAGGTTTCATACTTACCCTTCCGTAATCGCAGATCTTGCTCTCGAAACAGTATTTGGTGCAGGCGCGCACTCGTCTTGAATGAGTCTATCAACATTTCTCNNCTTACATGATTTGAGCTTCGAATCAATTTGGCGTACATATTCAGTGGCCTTGGCCACTTCATCAACGAACTTGTCTTTAGGACACGTCGAGAGGAAGTTATTAAAATCACGTCTCGCCGCTGCCAGGTCCCTCTTACCATAGTAGTTGATCAGGCCGAGACAAAAGTGAAATTGAATCCTTTCTGGCTCTTCGCCCAGGACATCAATGATGAATTGTTCCGTTTGTAGTGGAACCGATGGATCATCCGATGGGCGCGCAAACACAGATTCATAAGCTGCAATCGCTTGCTTCATCTTTCCTTCGTATGCGAGCAAAAAGGCCTTGCTGTAGTACCATGTTCTGTCCTTTGCGGTTCGGCATTGCTTGATCTCTTTCATCGCTTTCTTCGTGTCTCGCTGCAACAAAAACGCACAAATCGCCGCAAAAATGTGAGCATGATGATTGTTTGGACGAAGTGCAAGGACCCTGTCGACCAAAGTGCTGAGCTGTTGAATCAGCTGCTTATCCCGATTCGACATCCATGTCAAATAGAGCTTGTTCATTTCAATTTGATATGCTTCCTCTAAACGGGTAGGAATTCGCACTTTTAAGATACTGATGGGTGGAATCCTCTCGTTGAATCTAGTCAGTCGATTTCGAACATCTTCGAAGAGCTCGATAGCATAACGAGAATCGGCCGAAAGCAGTGACGCCATACCTATGATATATCTACTAACCACATCGGTTAACCTTGCTGTGAATTCAAAAGAAAATACATCCCCCTCTTTTGCAATCTGTAACTTTCTAGGCAACAGTGATGACATTTCTGCAGAGAAAGATTGGCTTACGGGAATTGGAATCGGACTGTGGGTAACGATGCCTTGAAGATTCAAGAAGTGATTCGCCTTTCCATCGAGGGTTCTCTCTCTTACCCGTCCATACAGAAGAAAGTGGCTCTTCGTTCGGTGGAGATAGGCTCTTGCCGATTCAACATCGGTAATCTTGGATGAATGGAATCGATTTAACTCTACCAATCTTATCTGATGGGCAAGATTGCCTCCTTGAATGAGCTCATTGAGGACCCGAATAAAGTCATTCCCAAACGTCGTTTGCTTCGAAGGATCTTCATGTCTTATGGCAACGAGGAAACCCACCTTGCCTTTTGGCACCTTTGGAAGACGCGTGCTGGACCACCATAGCAGAACTGTCGTGAGACAGATGGCTGAAATGATGAGCCACCAAACAAATCCAATTTCAGACAACTTCACACTAGCGGCGATGGGAAAGGAAAAGAGCAGGACTAGAAGTACCAGAATTAGCGGAGTAGATCGTCTCTCCCACCTCTCTTCAGCGAATTTCAGTACATTTGTAATTTCATCTATCCCCATTGTTTCGTCCACTCCTTCTTGATCTCCCAGCAACTGTCGATTGTGGAAAGGATCTTCTTTGATGAGAAGTTATCGCGCGAAGGTCTTTTTCATAAATACAGAGACAATCTTCAATTTCCTCGGGCAACAAACTTCGAAGACCGCGGGGAATCTCGGTCAAGTCCAGTGCCTTTGCACGATGATTCAAACCAAGTATCCGTGCACCCTTCCGCGTTCCGGCATGAAGATAAACGACAGTTGGACTCAAGCCGAGGTATGCTCCAAGCCGATGAGCTGTATCGTAAACTGTCAAGGCGCCGATCCCCTTCACGTGTGATGCTGACAAGTNNTGCAGAAGCCGTCTATGGAACTTTCTCAGCACTCTCTGAGGAATCCGATGTTGATGTGGATGTCTTCCCCGGCCCGGCATTTCTGCAAGCGCCGATCTTCTCATTGCTTCTGAGAAAGTTCGGCTGTTGCGGACAAATCGGAGATACCTTTCCGCCTCTGGTCGCTTCCTCAAGCGATAGTGTCGAACGATCGCAGCAATAGTTTCTAATGGACGAGTATCTTCAAGCACACCATCACGACACTTCATTTAGGTTCTCTTCTTCGTTTCTGCTTCACCCCTCGCCCCCGAGGTCGGCTTCCGTTGTCCAAGAAGCCCCCCTTACCCCTTAACCTTCCAATAATATGCTGGCCGGTTGATCGTCGGGATCTTGCAACACAAGCTCTCCGCGAAACCGAGCCAGTTTGTTCCGAACGTCGCGGACTTTTCAANNCGTTGGAGTGGCCAGCAAGGATGTTTGACAACTCGTCGAACGACAAGTCTTCAAACTGCTTTTGAGATCTCCGAAGACCGAGTTTTTCTTCCTCAGCAGATAGCGCGTCCCTATCTAGAGCTTCTATAGGCACCAATGCCTGAGACTTTTCACAATACGCTTGAATCGCTGCCGGAAGCCTCCGGCGCGTCTCAGCAGTTCTATCTGATACTGTTGCGATTTCGTCCAGCAACGCTGGATCGTTACCACGGAAAAGAGTACGAATCGCTTCTTTGACACGGCTTTCGATATTTTCTATCGTCATCAAATCTTGCGCATACTCTCGAAGGAACCGCGTTGTATCCGCGGTCGTGATGATTCCAATAACTTGTTTTGATTCGTTGACAATTACAGCAAAGTCTGCCTGTTCGAAGTCGTCAAGAGTTTGTAATAGATCGTCATCTGGGGTATAGGGACGTGCCGGCTGGGCTACATCTCTTATGCGAAGCGACTCCAGCCTTGCCCTGAACGATCTGATTGCTTCGATGATCCCCTTGAATGTAACCACGCAGCCTGAGTATTCTTTACCGTCAGAGAAGACAACGGGTAGTTGGTCATACGCACACTTGAAGATTACGTCTAGAGCATCCAGCACAGAATCCTGCATCTTCACTGTGCTCGGTGGCTGACTGTTAGGTTTTATCTCTACTAGGGTAAAAGCCATCCCGCTATTCCCCGTCTATGTGACCTGACTTTAAGTTGCTCTGCGCCTGACTTTCCTTTTGACTACGGGTCTGCCACGCCGGCAAGTGCTACTCGGTGCTCTCATGCTCTGCATTTCGCAAACTCGTCTTCAGAGAGAGTGGGGTCGATCAGCTTCGCCTCTGGGTAAGTAAGACCATAGAGATGATAGACGAGGTGATCGATCTTCTGCTCAAGCAACTCCGTTTCAATCGCAGGGTCTCTCCACTTCATAGAGAGNNTCCTGTTGGTTCATGCCAACATCTGGAATCGGGAGACGCTTCCAATCATTAGGATAAAGGTGAATGTTGCTGCGGCGGTTCCTGCGCAGAAAGTCCCGTGCGCAAGATGAATTCATCACTGCGAGCAAATACTTTACAGAGAAACATCGACTGCAGTCTTCCAGCTCTTCTCGCATCGGCAGAATAGAGGGGCCGACCAATTCCTCCTGATACCGGGCGGATTTCTTCAGTGAATTATTCCGAACCCCTTCAAGACTATGCCAAGGCACAAATGAGATAAGTGTATGACTGTGAAACATTTTGTCCCTGTCGTAAGCAGCACGATTCTCTGCGCCAGAGACATCAGCTGCGACTATCTTCTCGGGCACTTCATAAAGTTGTTCAAATGTGGGTCTAGCCAGCAGGTGTGGCGAGCGGGCAGTTCCCCACTCTAACCAGCGCGATTGATGATATATCCAACGGTCTATGTCTTTTGCTTCTATATATGGCTTTGGGTGCATCTTGTCTTTGCGCTCACTGACTAGATCA
>PMNP01000043.1 GCA_003161755.1 Ignavibacteriota bacterium
TCGGCCCATCCGTTCGAGAACCCTACCGGACTGTCGAATTTTGTGAATACGATGGCCATGATGCTCTTCCCGTTCATGCTTGTCCTGATGTATGGACGCATGCTGGGGCGGTTGCGCCATGCAGTTGTCGTTTTTGCCGTCATGTTGCTCCTGATGGCCGGCACAATTGTGTGGTCTGTCAGTTTTGATACTCTCAAGCCGAATCCCGGATTCACGGGCGACTCCGTGTCGCGCACGTATGACATTCCCAGCGCTTCGGCACCGGGTGGCAAACGAACTGTGACACTTCCTGCTGTTGCCGCACTCCCCGTTGATCAGCATCTCGGGAACCTCGAAGGCAAGGAGATGCGGTTTGGAACTNNCCCATGGTCGGCATGTGGCTGAATTGCGTCTTCGGCGGCAAGGGTGTGGGCATGATAAACATGCTTCTCTACATCATCATCGGGATATTCGTCGCAGGGATGATGGTCGGGAGAACACCTGAATACCTGGGAAGGAAGATTGGCGCTCGTGAAGTGAAACTGGCACTCCTCGCATTGTTGATCCACCCTATCATGATCCTGGGGCCGACAGGTCTCTTCGCTGCAACCGATTGGGGACTCAAAGCAGTCAGTAATCCTGGGGCACACGGGTTTTCTCAAATGCTCTATCAGTTTTCTTCGGCGTCGGCAAACAACGGTTCGGCGTTTGACGGTCTGGGAGTGACCTACGGACTGGCAAACAATACCTCGCCGGCACCTGAAGCAATCCCGTGGGATATTGCTGCAGGTCTCGTCATGCTCTTCAGTCGGTTCCTCCCCATTGTTGCGCCCATCGCCATGGCCGCGTATCTGGGCGCGAAGAAGAGCGCCCCGTTCGGCATGGGAACTCTGCGTGATGATACAGTAACGTTTGGATTCCTGCTCCTGGGGACGGTTCTCATTATCGGCGCATTGCTCTTCCTGCCGGTTGCTGCGCTTGGGCCTCTCGCAGAACATCTCGGACCATTTCACTTTGGCGGCTAACAACGCGCCGATGGACGCAACTCAACATCTGCAGTGAAACGACAAGGAGTTCTCAGAATGGGCACCACGACATTGGTTCAAGAGACGAAGTCGAATACGGGGATGAAGCAGGAAAAGCCGAAGCCGCCACGGCGCGTGAAGAGGTCTGCGTTGTTCACGCGGGAGACGACATTCCCTGCAATCCGACAGGCGTTTTCCATGCTTCGACCGGATATCCAGTGGAGGAATCCCGTCATGTTTGTTGTCGAAGTTGGAGCCATTCTCACGCTTCTCTACGTGCTCAAGGGGCTTTTTGGTGCGCCGGAAAGCGTGGTGCCGCTCTCGTATTTTATTGCCCTTGATGTGTGGTTGTTCCTGACCGTCCTCTTCGCGAACTTCGCCACCGCTCTTGCCGAGGCACGGGGCAAGGCACAAGCTGAATCACTCAGACGGACCCGACGGGAAACGAAAGCACTTCGCTTAGGTCCGGATGACAGCATCGAAGAAGTGTCCTCCACGCAACTGAAGCCCGGAGATCGCGTTGTCGTGTCTGCCGGCAACACGGTCCCTGGCGACGGCGAAATCATTCAGGGCATTGCGTCCATCGACGAATCGGCGATCACAGGAGAGTCCGCTCCAGTCATCCGTGAAGCTGGAGGAGATCGATCGGGCGTAACAGGCGGGACATTTGTTCTTTCAGACAGAATCATTGTCAGGATCACCAGCAAACCTGGTGATTCATTCCTGGATCGGATGATCGGACTTGTCGAAGGAGCAATTCGCCAACGAAGTCCAAATGAAATCGCACTGACTCTTGCCCTTTCTGCCATGACGCTGATTTTTCTCATCGTCGTGGTGCCGCTCTGGCCGATGGCGTGGAATGCTGAACAGTACATGATGGGCTATCTCGGGATTCAGGAGCCGCTGAAGAGTCTTGGGACCGACATTCCCACGCTCATCGCGCTGCTTGTCTGTCTTATCCCCACCACCATTGGCGCGCTCCTCGCGGCCATAGGGATTGCGGGAATGGAACGCGCACTTAAGGCAAACATCATCGCAAAGAGCGGTAAAGCAGTGGAACTTGCCGGCGACATCGACGTCGTATTGCTCGATAAGACCGGGACGATTACCATCGGTCACAGACATGCGACGAAATTCCTGCCGGTCGGCAAATTCGCGGTAAACACGCTCGGGGAGTTGGCCGCGCTTGCGTCCGTTGCCGATGAGACGCCGGAAGGAAAGAGTATTGTCAAATTGTATGAGAGTTTGGGAAACAGCCCCGTAGCGACGTCGAAAAATGCAGAGGCTGTGCCGTTTAGCGCGCAGACGCGCATGAGCGGCGTGAACCTGCCAAATGGACACCGCATCCGGAAAGGTGCATCTGACGCGATCGCGAAGTTCGTCCAGCAAGAAGGCGGACAGGTTCCGGCGGACTTGCGGCCGCTCATCGATGGCGCGGCACGAAAGGGGGCAACTCCATTGGTCGTTGCGGATGGCGGCCAGGTCGCGGGAGTCATCGTGCTCGAAGACATTCTCAAACCCGGAATGAAGGAGCGGTTTGCACGGCTGAGACAAATGGGCCTTCGGACGGTGATGATTACCGGCGACAACCCGCTTACTGCTTCAACAATTGCGGCTGAGGCCGGCGTGGATGATTTCATTGCGGAAGCGACGCCGGAAAACAAGCTTGCCTATATCCGTAAGGAGCAAGCAGAGGGTAAGCTCGTCGCGATGATGGGCGACGGC
>PMNP01000222.1 GCA_003161755.1 Ignavibacteriota bacterium
TTAAACTCTTTTCTAAATCGAAGCCAGTTAAGCCGCTTGAAATGCTGAAGACGGATATTCATTCGCACGTTCTTCCCGGCATTGATGATGGCGCTCGTCGCAACAGAAAGAGCCACAACTGCGAGCAATTGGTTAGCCGTGCCGAACATCGGCCAGATCGTGCTGATGCTGCCAGTCCAGATGAAGTACGCCCAGGCAAACACGACAAGACTTGTGGCAATCAAGTTTGCCGGAATCCAGTCAGCGCGCTCAAAGCGTTTCCACAGATGCCCGCCGAATTCCTGCACGACGAAGCGTGCAACCCTCGTGCCGGCATCGATTGTCGTCAGGATAAACAAGGCTTCAAACATGATCGCAAAATGGTACCANNCGCGATAAGTTTGCAAGATTGACGGGAACAAGTCCGAGCGCGCTGAACTTTTCCGGCGAGAGATTTATCGCAAAGTAATCGGCCGGATGCAGCGCACATGCGGCAATAAGGGCGATTACTCCCACCAGACCTTCCAGCAGCATTGCTCCATAGCCGATGAATCGGGCATCGCTTTCCTTATCGAGCATTTTCGGCGTCGTGCCTGACGAGACAAGCGCGTGAAATCCGGAAATGGCCCCGCAAGCGATCGTAATGAACAGGAACGGGAAGATCTTTCCCGGAACAATTGGCCCTCCGCCTCCGATGAAATGCGTGAACGCGGGCATTTTCAGATCGGGATGGACGACGATGACGCCGATGACCAGAGCGGCAATGGTGCCGACCTTCATATACNNCAGGGAGCAGCCATACAGGAAGCACTGATGCGATAAACCCGTATGCCGCCATGGCGATGATGATTCCTTCGCGCGACAATGTGAAATAGGGGGCAATCGATGAATGGGGAATGACACTACCGACGAGCACAGCGCCGATGACAAGCGTAACGCCAATACAGCTCGCTTCAATAATTTTCCCCGGCCTGATCCGGTACATCCAGAGCCCGACCAGCAAGGCGATAGGGATGGTCATGGCAATCGTAAATGTCCCCCACGAACTTTCATACAGTGCATTGACCACAGCGAGGCCAAGTCCCGCAAGCGCAATAACCAGGATGAACAGTATTGCTATCGACCCCATCGTGCCTGCCAGCGGGCTAATTTCATTGCGTGCGATGTCTGCCAGCGAGCGGCCATTCCGGCGAATCGACGCCACGAGAATGGTGAAATCCTGCACCGCGCCGGCCAGGACGACGCCAATCAGGAGCCAGAGGAAACCAGGAAGAAACCCGAACTGGGCGGCAAGAACCGGCCCGATGAGCGGACCGGCGCCCGCGATGGCCGCGAAGTGGTGACCGAACAACACCCATTTGTTTGTAGGATGAAAGTTCTGATTGTCACGAAGCCTGTGGGCGGGAGTGACACGGTGGTCATCGAGCGCAACAACCTTTGACGCGATAAACGCGCTGTAGTAACGGTAGGCAATGGTCAACACACACAAAGTGCCAAGCACGAACGGCAATGCATTCATACGATCACCCAATCAGAAATAGAACGCATTTAGAAACAGCGTGATTTCGGGAGTTCCATTCCCGAGGTATATCGCCACAACGTCAAACCGGCACTCCTGCTCTTCGATGCCGTGCATATGAAAATACGCTGCCGCGGTTTTCCGGATCTTCTTTTGTTTTCCTGTTGTCACGGCGCATTCCGGCGGACCGAAGAACTCGTCTTCCCGCGTCTTGACTTCACAGAAAACGAGCACATCACCATCCCTTGCCACGATGTCGATTTCACCCAAAGGGACCTTGAAGTTTCGTTCCAGAATCACGAATCCCTTCTTCTTCAGGAACTCCGCCGCTAGCTCCTCTCCTAACTGCCCAATTTCTTTATTGTGTTGTCGATACTCTTCTGCACTTTTGGCCATAGTTTTCTCCTGGCTGTCGTGCGGAAGAGACGTCTGCGGGACGTTGGAGTCGAACCATCACGAGGGTTCCAACTCACCCTTGCCGAGCTTTGGCCGGGCTCCCTCTCGCCTNNTCAGGGAAGAGAGGGGAAAAGAATCAACATCAAGCGTCGTTACTCTTTCCCTGTCCTTGCGCCTTCCCCCCCCACCTCAGCCCCTCGCAAAAAGCTCTTTCTATGGATTGGACAACAGCCCAGAAGGGCAAGGGCTTCATAGTGCGCCTTCGTTCCATACCCCTTATGTCGGGCGAATCCATAGCCAGGATACATCACGTCGTAATCCAGCATGAGACGATCGCGCGTCACCTTAGCTATAATGGAGGCAGCAGCAATGGAGAAACACTTCGCATCACCATCAACAATTGTCGTGAATGGCAGTGACCCGCCCACAAACCTGTTCCCGTCGACGAGGACATGGTCTGGTGTCAAACCGAGTTGTGAGAGTGCCTCATGCATTGCCTTGTACGTGGCGTTGGCAATATTGATGGCATCAATGACATTATGGTCGACGATTCCCACACCCACGCATTGGGCCTCCTTCATGATGGCACTATAGATGCTTTCACGCCTGGCCGGTGTCAGTTTTTTCGAGTCGTCAACTCCTTCAAGCGATATTCCTCTGGGAAAGATGACAGCGGCCGCGACGACGGGCCCTGCAAGCGGTCCGCGCCCGGCCTCATCCACGCCTGCAATCAGATCGATGCCTTGGTTATGGAGGTCGTCTTCAATCTCCAGAAGCTGATGAATTCTTGCCATCCTGGCTACAGCTCGCTGTTCAGAATTCATTGATGACGCTGATGTGGATTTTTGCGGTGCTGAAGGTATCACCCTGGCCCAAGGCAAAACTTACGCCAATATTGCCAATCGCCGTGTTGACGCGAACACCGGTCCCATAGCCATACTTGAACGACTGCACTCCTGGGAGAAGGAGGACATCATCCGTCGGTCTGGTGTAGTAGCCGGCATCGACGAACAGAAAGAAGAACGACCGTCGCCCGAGAATGAACCGGTATTCCGAATTCAGCCACGCCACCTGCGCAGCCAGGAATTCGTTTTCCCGGTATCCGCGAAGCGTTGTTGCACCTCCGAACCGGAACATATCGCTCTCGCTGATGCTCCCTCCCCGTACGTCATATCCATGAAGTCCAAGTGCCACAACCTGCCTGGGAAACGTGGGAAGGTATGATTCAACATCAAGAATGACCTTCTGAAGTGAAAACCTGCCGGCTCCGAGACCTGTCACGGCTGACGCTGACGAACGCTTCCTTCCATACGAATAGTCCACATGATACCTTGCGCCGCTCGTCGGACCCACCGGATCACTGCGGGTATCATACTGCAGATCTCCCCCGAAAGCGATGACCGAGCTGGCGGGGATGGGGCTGGTATAGGCCGAGTCAATGGACGGGATGACGGTCTCCGTACGCACGGAGAGTCCGGCAGTAATGTCGTCGGCCGGCATCACCTCAACCCGCGCATCGAGGATCCGATGGATGTAGCTGGTATCCTGCTGCCGTTGAAAGAATCCTCCACCCACATTGATTGGCTGCCCAAACACCCATGGTTCAAGGTATCGGAGGTTCAGTTCCTGAGAGTTCCTGTCTTCCTTCTGCCAGCGAAACTGGAATTTCCTTCCTGTGCCGAACAGATTGCGCATCGTGACTGAGGCCAGGCCCGTGAGATAGCCTGGTGTCCCTGATTCCCCAGCAGGAACGTAGCCGAGAATTCCGTCAAACGTATTCGAGGAACCTTCCAGCACCCGCAAAAGCAGCCCCCCCTTCTCGCCACGGAGATAGAGCTCCGGATCTTCCACCGACTGGAAAATATTGAGCTTCGTGAGCCTCCGACGAATGGCATCGACACGATCCGGATCGTAGACTTCTCCCGGCGCGATGCGTGTTTCCCGGAGCACAACTCCGGGAGAAGTCTCCTTGTTACCCTGGACCCGGATCTCATCGATCTTCACGATCGGTCCTTCATCCACGCGAATGGCAATGTCCAACGTATCTTCTTCAATGCCAGGACGCACTTGCATCGAATCGACACTACAGCGGGCAAATGGGCGGCCCATATGGTCGTACTTTACCAGCAACGTGGCAAGATCCTCTTCGAGCAAATCGGGATCAAGAGGGATCCCGGAGTGGACTTCAAACCCGGCTGTCGGGTGATCACCCATCTGTTCTGCGCCATAGACCTCCAATGTTCCAACCCGTGTAGGTCTTCCCTCTGTTATCAATACGATGAGGCTTATCGATGTGCTGTCGGCGGAACGCGTGCTGTCCGAGACCAGTGCCCGCGCGGAAAGGTATCCCTGATGTTTATAGTTCTCTGCGACTGCGTCAAGATCATGGAGGAGGGCGGAATGGGAATACACTGATCCGGGATGCACCGAGAACCAGGAGAGTATTTCACGGGTGGTATATGCGGTATTGCCGAGGATATCGACAGATCGGACAACGGTAGGGGCAGCATAGACTTGAGAATATCCCAATGCCATGACTGCGACAATGACCCTTATGCTTCGTCTGCGCATGAAAAGACCACATCTGGAGAAAATTGCTTACCCCCACGACTCGGACGGGGCACGCATGTGATGCACGACGCGGGACAAAATATCAATATTGCTTCGCCTTGCGATACACTTCCCACATCGGGGTAATCAAATGATATTCGCCAAGCCCCGACTCGTCAACAAACACAAACGTCTGGTTTTCTGCATAGTACGTCCACACCTCATACGGCTTCGAATCCGACTCAAATGGATGCCGTTCAACGTTGCCGGGAGGACCGAAGATGATATACACCATTCCCATGTCGGTCTTCCAACCATCCATGAAGTGCGCAAAATGCCTGTTCGCGAACTCCACGCGCGCGTAAAATTCCACCATCCGCTCGTTGCGCGGGGTATTCGGATTTGGATTCTTCTTCTTCCAGAAATCGGAGAAACGCTTTCGCTTCTCCTCCTGTGTGGGAGCAGTTTTGATGGAATCCAGCTCTGATGAAGAAGCGATATAGCGGAGTTGTTCCACCGCATCATCAAGATTGCTCAGGGATGATGGAAGGCCATGCCAGCGAACAGAAAAAGAGCGGAGAGCACTTGCTCGCTGCAGATGGTGATCGGAAGGCGCTGCGGTGACCACAACAGCGTATTCACCAACAGGAAGGCTTCTCTGATCGATTTGTAAAAACACCTCGTTTCGCCCTGCAACGCAGTATTGAACCGTATCCGAGGTGAGTACCACTTCCTCCTTCCGGTTCCGCACGACTGCAGAGAACCTGACAGAATCGGATTTGCCGGAATTGTTGTACACCTCGAAGAAGAGATGCATCGCATCCGGGATGTTTCCAACATTTGAGGAGATGCTTGGGACGACGCTTCTCTTTTCCCCGTGGTACGACAACCGTGCCACAAGCATGAGACTACTGAGCGAGAATGAGCCCACTCGGAAGTCCGGCACCACCACCACTTCCTGAATCCTTCGGGCTGCCTTATTCTCTGCGTTTCTCAGTTGGACATCGACCGTATATTGCCCGGGTAAGAGGGCAAACGATCGGCTTGCCATTTTGGAGACTCCCGCCGCAACGGTTGCGTCAAATGTCGATTCGTTCACCTCTTCTGTCCAGCCGATTTCCTTGACGACACTTCCTGACGAATCAAGCACTGTTGCGGTGAGTTCGTACGATGCCCGGTATGTATTTCCGGTTTTGACAAATGTCAGGTTGTCGTAGCCGACTTGCGTGAACACGTCCAGCCGACTTTTCCCGGAATCCTGACCCTTGAAACTCAGCGCATCCATGAGAAAAGACGTCGGTTGATCGAACGCAGTAGCATGGGGATCCTCAACCTGCGCAGGAAGCGTACATCGGAGCACGGCAATCATCGCTCCAAGCAATACAATGTTATTCGTCATCACGGGATCCTTTCAGGAAGGACTTGTCGGCGCATCCGTGGTAGCGTGTCCGTAAAGGTCATATTCCGTTGCGTCATCGATCACAACATCATAAAACTCTCCAGGGAGGGTTGGCGCTGACGCAGAAAAGGAGACCTCCTGATCAATTTCAGGCGCATCCCGCTCCGTTCTGCCGAAATATTGCCCGTCGTCCTTGCGTTCGACCAACACCCGCTGGCAGGATCCGATGAGCGCCTCGTTTTTGGCAAGGGAGATTTGCTGCTGGAGTTCCATAACAGCGGAAAGACGCCTTTGCTTTTCCTCCTGAGGCATGGTGTCGGGCAGGTCAAACGCTGCCGTCCCTTCTTCATGAGAGTATGTGAAGACGCCCAGCCGATCAAATACCTGGGTCTCAACGAACTTCAGCAACTCTGAAAACTCCTGCAGACCTTCCGTTGGGTAACCCACGATCACGGTGGTGCGGAGCGCGATACCCGGAACCTTTTCTCTTATCGTGTCTATGAGGTCGCGTTGCGCCCGATTGGTAATTCCCCTGCGCATGGACTTCAGGACGGGATTCGCGGCATGTTGGACGGGGAGATCTAGATACTTGCAAACATGGGGATGTCCGGCAATCACATCGAGAACATCCAGGGGAAATTTTGCAGGGTACGCATACATCAATCGGACCCACTCCAAGCCCGGGAGATCGGCAAGCCGTTCAATCAGCAGAGCGAGTGTACGCTTTCCATACAGGTCAAGTCCATAGGATGTCGTGTCCTGCGCAACCACTACCAGCTCTTTCACGCCACGCCCGACCAATGCAGAGGCTTCACCCACGAGGTCTTCCATCGGCCGCGAGACATGGTTTCCACGCATCAGAGGGATTGCGCAGAAGGAGCAGGGGTTGTCGCACCCCTCGGAAATTTTCAGGTATGCAGTGTGCGACGGTGTCGAGAGATCACGTTCGCCCAGAAGATCACGCCGAAGGCTGCCGCCAAGTTCTTGAAGGATGTCCTGAAGGTCGTCGGAACCGAAGAACCGGTCGACTTCCGGGATTTCTTTCGAGAGGTCCACGCGGTACCGCTCGGTAAGACATCCCATGGCGTACACTTTTTTAAGCCTGCTCTTGCCTTTCCGGAGGACTTGCTCAATGATGGCGTCAATGGATTCCTGCTTCGCCGCATCGATAAACCCGCAGGTATTGATGATGGCAACATCCGCCTGGTCGATGAGAGGAGTCACCTCGATGTCGTTGAAGCGTAACTGCGCGGCAAGGCGCTCGGAGTCGACAATATTCTTGGAGCACCCCATGGTAATGAGGTGCACCGCCTGTTTCCTTGATCCCCTCACATCCCTCCTCGCGATGTCAAAAAACAGTACTGCTCAGAACGATGAAGATCATGGGTGAAACGAACATGATGCTGTCAAACCGATCCAGCACGCCGCCGTGCCCTGGAATCAGCGAGGAAGAGTCTTTGACCCCAGCATCGCGTTTGAGCAGTGATTCCACGAGGTCACCCAGCTGTCCAAACACGCCAACGATCATGCCGCACACCAATGCAATGGAAACAGACATATAGGGAAGCACGATTGCGCGGGCGATGAGGAAGGCAACGATTGCTCCGAGGAACCCCGCAATGGCGCCTTCCCAACTCTTGTTCGGACTGACGCGTGGGAACAGCTTATGTTTCCCCCATGCTCTGCCGGCGAAGTATGCCGCANNCAGAATCGCAAATCCAGATGGCAGTAAACACCGTCAGCACAGTGTAGCCTCCCCAACGGTACACTGTAAGATTGATGTCAGAAGAAGCCATTGGTCCGCCTGGAAAGAAATAGCGTGCCGAGGGAAATTGTCCGGGGAGAAACATTTCCCGCACCCCTATCAGCGTTCCGAGAAATATTGAAACATACCCTACGCCCATCACCGTCACGGCCACGTTTGCCATCGGCCCAGGTTTGTCCCTAAAAAGCTCAACCAACAAAATGATTGGCAGAAATACTATCATCAACCCGGCGACCGCAGCGAGCGCCGTCATCCGGCCACCGCTCGTGGTAGTCCCACACAGAAAAAAAGCAAGCACCACACACAATCCAAAAACGATCCCCGTCGCCACTTGCGGTGAAGCGCCTTTCGCAATTCCAAGCCGGTAGTACTCATGCAGGCCAACCGACGCCACGATCGCAACGAACCCTGCGAACCATGGACCGCCGGTCATTGTCAGGATCACGATGATGGGTATTCCAATCGCCGCAACAAGGACGCGCACAGCGAGATTACTCATTCGACCGTTCCCGCAGGCATACCATGCAGTTACTCCGGAACATTCGTTACTGTAATAAAATAGTAAGTCGAGGCGAGAAATACCACCAGGAAGAAGAAGGTGTTGAGAAGGATGGCAGGACCGGTAATGGTTCCACTGGGCGCGAAGACAAGAAAATCATCCCGGACTCCCATGTATGTGGCAACGCAGGCCACAAAATTATTGAAGAAATGTGCGGATATGCCAATAAGAACATTGCCCGATCGATACACGAGGTAGCCGAAATAGCATCCAAGGATCACCAGCGGAACGACATCAATGGGGTTGAGATGATAGAATCCAAAAAGTGCTCCCGTCAATAGTGCTCCTCCCAATCCACCAATAGCGCTGCTGACGCTCCGTTGGACCAGACCGCGGAACAGCACTTCTTCGCAGCATGCTGGCACAAGGGCGACGGAAAACACCACAGCCAGGAATTCCCATGGTGAGTGGGCAGCCACAAGAAGCGTATACGTTTCGTCAAAAATCTTCCGGATCATTTCCTGGATGGACTTGAGTTCGGGCGGCAGGGGGATCGCGTCCTGGGCCATCATATAGACTTGAAGAACTTGCTGCAAGGCAAAGACGCCCGTCACCGCGAGGATAGTCTGGCGCGTCCCGGGAACGTTGAATTTGAAGGTTTTGCCCAGACTGCCGTACCGGAGTTTTCCCAGTACGAGCGTCGGAAGGAGAATGCACGACAACTGCCCCACGACTGTCGCCCATCGGACAAATGAGGCATTGTTTTCGGTGATCTTCCCTCCGGCGATGATCAGCGTAACGCCCCCGGCTATCACTTGATAGGAGATGAAGATGATGATGAGGACAAGAGAGGCGAACGCCAACGGATGGAGCCGCTGCATGAAGGGGAGCTGGGGAGGCGTAACGATGGGTTCCACCGGTGGGGTGAGGTTCAACTGAGGATCGCCGTTCATCGTTTGTTCTCCGCAACAATCATCGCTGCAAGAAGCGGCAGCATAATCTCGTGGTGACCGGTGAACATATACCCCTTCCCGCCATCGAGC
>PMNP01000100.1:0-493 GCA_003161755.1 Ignavibacteriota bacterium
TTTACCATAGGTGCCGTCAGGCCAACAGGCTTTCGGAGCGCATCATGCTCGCGATCCTCAGAGCCGGCAGTTTTGGGCGGGTGCCCCGGAACGACGTCCTGTTGTGAGGTGCGGGTAGTTACAGGTTCGAGAGTCATCCTGCCACCATGATCAATNNCCCAAAAAGGGCAAGTGTGGGGACCACTAGCCAGTACCTGCCAATCAGCATGGCCAAGCCGCCGGTCAGATTATAGAATGGCGTGTTCGCGTTCAATCCGGCAAACGCGCTGCCATTGTTGTTCGCCTGAGAGGTAAAGGTATAGAGAATCTCGCTGAGCCCATGAGGACCCGGATTGGCCACGGAAGATTTTCCCGGTTCCACGACAACGGCGAGAGCCGTGAGCGCGAGGACGGCAATCGGCATGATGAGAATCAGCAGAGAAGCCATCTTCATCTCATAGGGTTCGATCTTGTGTCCAAGATACTCCGGTGTTCGTCCCACCATCAGCCCGGC
>PMNP01000100.1:521-5933 GCA_003161755.1 Ignavibacteriota bacterium
GCCCGACTGGTATTGGCTGGGCTGTTGGTCGACGCCGAGCGAGGTCAAGGCCGGATTGCCTCTCTGCTCAGCCTGGACTGTGATACCAAGCAGCACAATGAAGATCACCATCATGGCCGCCAGCAGTGCCCATCCCTGGCGGGTGTCCTTCACCATGGCGCCGAACGTATAACAAAGCGCTGCAGGGATGAGAAGAATGGCCAACATCTCCAGAAAATTTGTGATTGGGTTGGGATTTTCGAATGGATGGGCGGAATTGACGTTGAAGAATCCGCCGCCGTTGNNCGGGTCATATCCACCCAAAAATTTCCCAATGTTGCGGCACTGTGTCGGGCGATTCCCCGTATGATAAGCGCAAGCGCTGCCATACCCGTGGCAGCCGAAATGAAATTCTGCACAGTGAGACCGAGCATCTGGGTGAGATAGCTCATCGTCGTTTCTCCGCCGTATCCCTGCCAATTGGTGTTGGAAACAAAACTCACGGCAGTGTTGAACGAAGAATCCGGCGTGACAGCGCTCATTCCCTGCGGGTTGAAAGGCAGAATTTGCTGTGTGCGTTGGAGGACATACACGACGAGAAACCCAACGAGATTGAATAGCAACAATGCCGTCGCGTTGCTCTTCCAATCCATTTCCTCATCAGCCTTGACGCCTGCCACATGGTACAACCAGCGCTCTACCGGACCTAACACCGGGCTCAAGAAGTTTCGACGACCGTCATACACTCGTGCCATAAACGCACCGAGGGGTTTGACCAGCGCAATCAAAACCACGAAGTAAAGAAGAATCTGGATTATTCCAGGCGATGTCATTCGAAAATCTCCGGTTTGAGCAATGCGACAAAAAGATATGCCAGGAGCGCCAACGCGATGGCCCCGGTCACGACTGTTATCCAGGTCATTGTCTCTTTTCACCCCTTTCTCTTGCAAGGCTTTCGCAGAGGCGCACAAGTCCCCATGTTGCCACAGAAAAAACCAATATCATCCCAACGTATATCGCATCCATAAGCAGTCCCTCTATTGTCAAAGCAAATGGTCAAGGGCCATGTTGAGTTTTAACACGTTCACGCCCGGTTCCCCGAGGACTCCGAAACTCCGATATTCGGTGTACTGGTTGATCAACGAAAGAATGTTGTCCATTGGGAGATTGCGTAAGCGCGCGATCCTCGACGCTTGATACCTCGCAGCCGCAATGCTGATGTGAGGGTCAAGGCCGCTTGCAGAGGACGTCACAAGATCCACAGGGATAGGAAGGTTGTTCTGTGGGTCAGCTTCACGGAGTTTCTGGATGCGTGCCTTCACGGTATCGATCAAAGCCGGGTTCGTTGGTCCAACATTGGATCCGCTTGAAGCGGCGGCATTGTAGGGCATCGGGGATGTAGCCGATGGACGGCTCCAGAAATATCGAGGATCAGAAAATGGCTGTCCAATGAGCGTTGAGCCGTACGCCGTCCCCCGTACTTCGACCAGGCTTCCGTTGGCCTGGAAGGGAAAGATCAACTGGGCAATACCTGTCATGAGCGCCGGGTACATCACGCCGGTGATGACGGTAAGCAACAGTGTGAGGAGGAGAGCGGGTCTCATCATTTTTGGTTGCACTTTGTACTCCGGAAAATTTTCACTCTGCGGTAGAGGAGTAACGTGTGACTTATGTACAAGAGTGTTATCGCAATTGCAACTGCGCTGCCGATGGACATTGTCCCCATCCTGACCCTTTTGAAGGAGTCGAAATGTTGATGAATTGTTCGACAGTCAAAGAACAACGTTACTGGATGTCCTTTGCGTCACCGGCAATATCCAAGAAGGCTTTCTCTGTCGCAATGAAAGGGATGTAAAAAGAGAGCCCAAACGCGTAAAAATAGCGTAAATCCTCTAACCTGAGAGCCCACGTAATCGCGTAATGTTGAGAAAACCGGGGCATTTGCCGTGGAGAGCTTCAAGACATCGGACTGCACAATTGGTTGACTCTCCCTGCTGGAGGGGCCTCTGTCCTGCAGTGAATTCGATAAGGGTCAACAATGTGAGAACGCCGTAGGGTTGGAATCGAATGGTGCGGAAGAAGTCGCCCCGAGTATTGGAGAAGTCCTTTTTATCCAGTAACTTCCATGATAATGTGTACTCACTGTGACAAGCGCTTTGAGAGATAAGGAGTTGCATGTATGAATAAACTGCTCAGGATGTTGATGTGGACGATCATGTTCGTTGNNTCTTTGATTCCCGCCAACGATCCCAACATCCAGTATTTTGGCCGATGGAATTTTGCCAATCCGACGGCTCCAACCCAGTCATGGCCGGGAGTGTATATTGTTGCCAAGTTTGAGGGGACGAGTGTTGGGATTGTGACGAACGACAATAATTCGTACTACAATGTTACTATTGACGACTCGATTCNNGGACTCGTTCACTGGCGCTTCAGGCGACGAGTGGACCGGAACAGACACTGCTCCGGACGCCGCGTTCTATACAAACATCGACAAAGGATTTCCTGCAATCATCGCCGCAAACTATGGCGCGCAGTTCCAGGTCACGAGCAGGTCGGGGTATGGTCTTGTCCAAACATTTCAGGCTGATCCAAGCGGGAATCTCCCCGACATCTATAACAGAACACTCGTGTATTCATCCTCTCCGGCTTGGAATTTCGACAATTACATTGCGAACCTCGTTGTGATTTGCCTGGGGTTGAACGACTATAGCGGCTGGACCAACTATGTCCCCGGAGTGGTGGTCAGTCCAGCGAATACGGATCTCTTCAAGACCCGCTATCATGACTATATTGCCTGGATCCGCTCAGTCTATCCCGGGACAAAGGTCCTTGCCGTGGCTGCACATCCCGATTGGCNNGGCTGCCGGTCACAAAGATGTCTTCTTTGCCTGGTTCCCCTGGTACGGTTCGAGTGCGTATGTCAACGGCGGACACCCGAGCGCGGCAACACATTTGTTGATTGCTGATACGCTGATGGCTGTCATCGATACGATTGATGCGTGGCATGTAAACATCGATTCTCTCCCGCCGGCATTTGTTCACGTTCCTCCAATGCCCGTGACCGTTGCGACGTCATCCTACACGCTCGGCGTCCAGACAAACGAGTATGCAACAGTGNNCGACCTGATGGAGTACCAGCTTGCGACAAAGGGTGGGTTGGAACATTCAGCCACCCTGACCGGAGTAAACGGCCAGTCCTATACATATTATCTTCGTGGAAAAGACCTTGCCGGAAACACCATGGATACTTCCCTGGCCATGCAGTTCACGGTTGATACCACGAAGAGCACAATAGCATGGTATTCGCCGGCATATGACGATTCTCATTGGAAGGTCGGATATGGTCCATTGGGTGTGGGGAGCCTCTCGACCAACAACACACTTCTGTCGCGAGTCACCACGGCATATTTTCGAAAGATTATCAATATTGCGGACGTATCAAGCACCGGCGGGCTNNCCGATGGGGCGATAGCGTACGTCAATGGACACCTCATTGGTCGAAATAATATGGCCACCTCCGGCGTCGTCTACGATACGTACGCCCTCGGGACGAAAAGCATATCCCCGATGTTCTCAATGACCAGGGGCAACGGCCTGCTTGCGTTTTGGCAAAATGGAGATAATGTAGTTGCGATCGAAGTGCATGCGGCAAACGGCGTGAGTCGACTCACCTTCGACGGGTCTGTCAGAGACTCGTCNNCTGGTCGTACTTCGACGGCGGCGTGACTCCTCCCGCCCAGGTCATCGCGACTGTGAACGGGATCGCCGACGGCGCTGCTTCGGTACCGGCGAGATTTGCTCTCAAACAAAACTACCCGAATCCGTTCAACCCTGTGACGACGATTCGTTATGAATTGTCGAAATCGGGAAGAGTCAAACTCTCGGTGTTCGATCTTCTCGGGCGTGAAACGGCCGTGTTAGTCGACGGCATCATGCCGGCCGGGAGTCACACGGCGTTATTCGCGGGTCGAAATCTTGCATCCGGTGTATATTTCTATCGGCTGGATGCGGAAGGGAAAGTCGCTGTCCGGAAAATGATGCTCATGAAATAGGTCGGAGGAGCCCAGCTGGGGACCACCCCCCCTGCATAGCGAAAATACGCGTCCCAACGATGTCGTCAAGAAACCCTCTCCATTTCTGTGGGGAGGGTTTTTTTTGAAATTTTTCATGCATGCCCGGTGTTTTGCATTGCAGAGGAATCCATGAGTGAGCATACGTCAATTGATGTGCTGGTCGTAGGATCCGGTCCGGCCGGNNGGGACTTTCAACGGTAGTTCTTGAAAAGGGCGGGTTTGCCGATGCTCTTCGTCGGTTGCCGACAAATTTAGTATGGTTTTCGACTCCCGAATTGCTGGAAATTGGCGATATACCATTTGTGATCTCGACAACGCGTCCTTCAAGAGTCGACACCTTGAATTACTACCAGAAGGTCGCCCAACATTACGCTTTAGATGTCCGGACGTTTGAAGAAGCCATCGAGATACGGCGGCGCGAATCAAGTCTGCACGTATTGACTCAAAGCGGTTCAACATACAATGCACAGACGGTAATCATCGCTACGGGGTATTTTGATCGCCCCAATCATCTTGATGTGCCGGGCGAAGAATTGCCTCATGTGGCACACTATTACGTGGAGCCCTATGTNNCTTTACCGCCACGGCGTAAAAGTGACACTTGTGCATAGGGGACCGGGGCTGAGTGACGGGGTAAAATATAGGATTCTGCCCGACATACGGAACAGGATCAAAGCAGGTCAGATTCGTGCGTATTTTGATTCGGTAGTGGAGTCGATTGGGCAGGAGGAGATTGTCCTGCGCTCGTTCGGCGAACGGATTGCCATCCCGGCCCGATTTGCTTTCATCCTGATTGGCTTTCGCCCCGATGTTGAACGACTGAAATCGTACGGGGTTCATGTCGACCCCGAGACTCTTGGACCGTGCATTAGCGAGACGACATTTGAGACCGATGNNTGGACCATGTGATGTGACTGTCACCGTTCTGTGTGCAAAAGTGACAAAGGTCACTTCTGTTGCCTGTGCTAGTTGCTTCTTTTTTGTGTATTTCATACCTTCATGGTTAAGAGTTTACTTTAAGCCGATGAATCCGGGTTTATTCGTCATAAGAGGGTTCGAATGAACGAAGGCACGATTGTACAGATTGTTGGGCCCGTTATTGATATTGATTTCTCGGGGGGCGTATTGCCCTCANNCCTGTGGGCCCATCAACGCTCGGCAGGCTCATAAACGTGCTGGGGGATGGAATTGACGGCCTTCCACCCATAAAGGCTGACAAGCACTATCCCATACACCGCCCCTCGCCGCCTTTTGACCAGCTCTCTACGAAGAAAGAGCTCTTTGAAACCGGCATTAAAGTCATCGACCTCCTTGAACCTTACGCAAAAGGGGGGAAAACCGGGCTCTTTGGAGGTGC
>PMNP01000105.1 GCA_003161755.1 Ignavibacteriota bacterium
ACGCCGATGCGATCCCGACCGCAGTCGAGGAGATCATTCGTTGGGTGACTCCGCTCAACAACATGTTCCGAACTGTGACGCGCGACGCGCAGATCGCGGGCACGGCGGTGCAGCAAGGTGATCGGGTGATCCTGTTGTATCCGTCGGCGAACCGTGACGAGTTGGTGTTCGACGATCCCGACACCTCGCTTCTCCACATCATTGCGCCTCTTGCAAATCAGTTTCACATTCTAACGGACGAGGAAGTCATCAGGCGGGAACTCCTCTTCAAGGAAGGTGATCCGTATGACCAACGTCTGATCGACGAATCCGCACGAAACCTCCGGAAGCTCCAGATCATCGGAGATGTCAGAATCCTCCAGGACACTCTCGCTGATAGCACGGTGAACATGACGGTCAGTACGCGTGACCGGTGGACACTCTATCCTGCGATGTCTCTTCGCCAGGGAGGAGGTGTGACGGGGTTTGGAGTATCGGTCCGCGACGACAATTTCTTTGGCACTGCGCAGAAACTCAATGTGGGCTACAACCGTCTCTCGGACAGGACGCATCCAAACGGTGGAGAGGCCGGTTTTACTGAACCGAGGCTCTTCGGGAGTTGGTGGACGACCTCGGTGCAATTCAAATATGCCGATGAGCTCAGGCAGACATCCTTCGACGTGGAACGGCCTTTCTATACTGAAGCGACAACCTGGGCGGCGAGGGCATATGCTGATGCCGGCAGAGTAAGAGTGCGTCAGTATGAAAGCGGCGTGCTGACGCACGAGAACTACCTGAATCAGCAAGATCAGATTGCATGGGTCGCCACATCCACTGATGACGATACTCGACTGCAACTCGCTGCGGGGTACGTCAGAACCAGAACGAACTCCGACACGCTCCTGGTACGACCGTTTGATAATGTTGATCTTGCGTTGGCTTCCATCAGCATACTCCGGCGCAACTACTTCAAGGGAAATCATCTCGACAATTTCAATCGGGTGGAAGACGTGCCCGTTGGATATCANNCAATTGGGAGGAACCTGCACTTTTCGCATGCCGGCGACGTCGACTATTTTACGCGTCTTTTTGGTCAGTTGAATTTTGGCAATGGCACAGAACTGTTTGGCAATTACCAGGCCTCTGTCACATCCTATTTCATCGGCAATGTGCCGAACGAAATGATCGTTGCGGCCACAGCCATACAGAATTGGCGGTTCACCGAAAACCAGACTCTTCTGGGACGCATTACCACAACGATTGGATCCCATTTGGCCCCGACCACACAGGTCATTCTCGGTTCGTTTACCGGGCTGCGGGGGTACACCAATAACGAGCTTACCGGGCAGCGAATGCTGCTGATGAATTTCGAAGAGCGATCGTATTCAGGTTTGAACGTCTGGTTCCTCAAATTTGGCGGGGCTCTCTTTGTCGATTCTGGCATGCTCTGGAACGAAGGTGAGGGCTTTGGAGGACAACGGTTTCATTCTTCCGTGGGTTTGGGCATCCGCGTTGAGAGCTCAAAAAATGTCGGCTTGGGCATTTTCCGTTTCGATATTGCCTACAATCTCGATCAACACAGGGTTGGTCTCATCATATCTACGGACCATCTCTTTCACGCCATCACGCCCATGGAATATGTCCAGCCAATTCCCGTGCCGACCCAGCAAATGCATTAGCATCCGTGAACCACGATCGACGTGTCGACAGCCGCCGGACGTACGTCTTTCTGCCACACAGGGTGTGAATCCTGTGCTCATTGCGATCTGTTGCAAATGCGGATCGCAAATGGTATTTTTCTCCCAATGGTCAGCATTGATTCCTCTCACTGAGAATTAATGTCTGCCCAAAATCTCTCCAGATCCCGTTGTTGGAGACTTCCACTTCATTTCAAAGGAGAGCAGGCATGAAACGTTTATCGGCAGCAATTCTCGCGCTACTTGCGGCAACGCTTCTGGCAACAGCGTCAGTCCTCGCTCAGGAGAGCAATGCCAAACCTGCAAAGGCGGCGCCCGGACTCGCTGTGACAGATGCAAAACTTGGAACCGATGTGCAGAACAAGACGATTGTCGGTGAGGCAACAGCATTCTCGCTCAACCAGAAGGTGTATCTCTGGCTTGAGCTGACGGGAGGACCTGCGGATGACATCACCGTTACTTGGAAGAACGGCGACAAGAGCTACGAAACCAAACTGAAAGTGGGCGGACCAACGTATCATACGTGGGCGTACAAGACCGCTGCCATTGCAGGATCCTGGACTGTGTCAGTGTCAGATGCGTCGGGCAACGTGCTGAAGGAACTCAATTTTAAGGCCAGTGGGAAAGCCGGAATGTAGTCCAACGCGCAGTCAACTCATTGCGATGCAAGAACGGGGCTCCTCAAGGGCCCCGTTTCCGTTACTGAACGACTCGTTCCGCAGTTGGTCGGAATCTGCTATCACCTCTCTTCCCGTCGTGGTACCTTTCCTGTCGAAAAGAACCTCAAGGAGTCAAACGATGAGCTCTCGATGCTATGGGTTTGTAAACCTCCTCTACCTCGGAGTGATTCTAACGTTGGCCACAGCGGACGCCCNNCAATCGGGGGAGGGAACGATCGTTTCTGGAGTGATAGTAGACGACAGCGGAGTCCCCGTCGAATCGGCAAATGTGCAGATTGTCGGGACGTTGGATGGGGGGATTTCGGACCTACGTGGACGATTTCGCTTCACCTCTTCTCACTCCGGGGACCAGATTTTGCAGGCCTCACTCATCGGCATGAGACCAGTCATGATTCACGTTATTCTTGTTCCTGGAGACTCGGTTTCGATTTCCATGGATATGATGGGGTCGATACTCGAACTCGACGGGATAACGGTGACAGCCGGAGGGTACACCATGGGAGATGACGTCAAAGGAACTACGCTGAGCTCTCTTGAAGTGCTCACAACGCCCGGTGCCTCAGCTGACATCTTCCGTGCTGTGCAGACACTTCCCGGCGTGTCGTCGATCAATGAAGGGTCTGGCCTTTTTGTCCGTGGCGGCGATCAAAGTGAAACGGTGGTGCTTCTCGATCAGGCCACCGTTACGCACCCCTACAAATATGAGACTCCCACAGGAGGTGTTTTTGGAACGATCCCACCTTTTCTGGTCGACGGAACATATTTTTCCACGGGCGGTTTTTCTGCCCTTTACGGCAACGCCCTCTCCAGTATCCTCGCGATGNNAGAATCTGCCGATGCAGCCACGATATCTGTTCGGCGTCGGTTTAGCCGCGGCATCGGCCGAATGTGACATCCCGTTGATTCCCGGGACACTCGGCATCAGGGTCTCCGGGAACCAGAGCTTTTCCGATATCATGTTTCGTGTGAATGGGATCCGCGATCAATTTGTCGATCCTCCAAATTCTCACGATGGAAATCTCAGTGTAGTGTACAAATATTCTTCCTCCGGGCAAGTAAAACTGTTCTCTTTTACAAACCGAGATGCTGTTGGGGTGAGGATTAATGAACCTTCCTTTGACGGAGTTTTTCAGACAGATGAGTCAACCTGGTTGCACAATCTCCAGTGGAGCGATGCATTGGGAGGGTGGTTCTTGAAAGGGAGCATTTCCCAAAATACTTTCAGCAAGCACCAAACGATGGGCAACCTGGATTACCTCCCCTCAGACAAGACAACGAAACTGCGGTTGGACGCCGATCGGCCACTGACGGACAACGTTCATCTCTCTGTCGGCGCGGAGCTGGAACATCTCAAGAATGAATTTGTGGGATCGGTCCCTGCCAACACCCTCGTCCTCGACCCATCTGCGCCCGTATTCTTGCTTGACGAAGTGAACCAATCAGATCGATATGGAGTCTATGCACAGTTGGAAACGAATCTCTCCCATCGCTTGAAGGCGACGACGGGGGTGCGGGGCGACTATCACACTCTGTCGAATCAGGCCATTGTTGATCCCCGCTGTTCATTGCAGTACGACATATCTCCCTCTACTCATGTCCGGGCAAATTGGGGAATTTATCACCAGTTTCCCGAACCGTATCTCTACAATGCACAGACCGGCAACCCATTTCTTCGAGCGGAAAAGGCCCAGCAATACATCTTCGGCCTCGAATCGGCGAGAGAGGATTTCATGGTCCGGGTAGAGGCATATCATAAATCATACTCACACATGGTCTTGCAGGATGCCACAAAAGGATATGCCAACCGGGGCGATGGTGTGGCAAACGGCGTGGATGTCTTTTTGAAGTACGGCGCGTTCTTCCAAACGCCGATCAATGGGTGGGTGTCGTATTCCTTCCTTCACTCTCAGCGAATGCAAGTGCGGGATGTTGTTGATCATCTTGAGTATGAGACTGGACCATCTCCGTTCGATATTACTCACTCATTGACGATCGTGGCCAAGGGGCAGGTGGTTGGATTGCTGAGCTTGGGCGCAACGTATCGGATCGCAACCGGCCAGCCTGAGACACCCGTCATTAATGCAGTGCATGTTTCTCAGGGAGACTATTATCTCCCCGTACAAGGACGGATGAATTCTGTGAGGTTGTCGGCGTATTCCCGCCTCGATGTGACCTTGAGTTATCTCGTCGCTTTCGGGGATCTCAATTCGGCTGTTTTTTACTGTTCCGTCACAAATCTTCTGAATCGTGGGAATGAAACCGGCTTCGAATACTCAAAAGATTATTCGGTGCGGCGGGTTCTGGNNATCGCAGGTTCATCTACTTTGGAGTGGCAGTAGCACTTGGGGGTTTGAGTCCGGATGCGCAATAACGCAATATTGTCCACTAACATCAAAAGGCTAATTCCATGAATACGATAAAGGTGATTTTCTTCATCGCAATCGCTATTATGTTCTCACAGGGAGTGCGAGGTCAAGCGGTCTCTCCTGAGGCCCGAATGAATCAGGCGAAGGGACTTCTTTTTCAGGGACAGAACCGGGCTGATCGGTCATCATTTGCACAAGCAAAGCCCCTTCTCGAGACATGCCGGGGCGACGGGCATTTGGCAGCCCTCGCCGAGTACTACCTTGGCTATGCGGACTACCAGTTGGCGGTAGTCGTTGATCAAATGCATGAAGATCAGGCTGCTCCCGATCTGGACTCCGCAGTAGCTCATTTGGAGTGTGCGATCGCAAAGGATGACCATTTTGCAGAAGCCTATGCGCTGCTGTCAAGTTGTTTTGGTCTTAAGATCTCCTTTTCGCCACTGAAAGGGATGTACTGGGGACCAAAGTCTCGTTCCCTGATGGGTAAAGCACGTGACCTTGCACCACTCAACCCGAGGGTCGCCTTGCTTGATGCCATTGGCATTTACAATATGCCGTCAATGTTCGGAGGCGGAAAAGAAAAAGGGCTAGCCGGGTTCATGCACGCCGCAGAGCTTTTCGACCGGTGGAACGGAGCGGATTCACTCCAACCGGATTGGGGGAAGGAACAAGTCCATGCATGGATAGGGAACGCATACCTCGAAAGAGGTGAATCCATGTTGGCAAAACGTGAGTTCGAAAAGGCTCTGGATATCAATCCCGAGTATGGCTGGGTGAAGTATGTGCTCATGCCGAAAGTCTCCGGAAGGTCAGGTGAGAAAAATTGAACGACAACAGAGAAGAACGTAAAGAAGTCGGGTTGAGCGGGCGGGCCGCCGGTGAAAAGGCCATGTCAGGTTCTGCCCTTTCTGTGCCAAAGCCGAGGCTGACATGGAGGGGCATCCTCTATGCCAGCGCGGCCTGGGTGGTGTTTTCGGTTGTGGGTGCGATCCCTGTTGCCAGCAACGCACATATCTATTTCCGCTGGGCGCTCTCCGGCCAGCTTGTCCAGAACTTGTATATGGCGCTCCTGAGCATTCCTGTCTGGCTGCTGCTCGTCCGACGCATGGACCATGTACGATGGCCGCTGAGGCTTGGGACACATATCGTTGTCGGACCTCTCTACGCATTTCTCACCTGCGAGTTGTACCTCCGTTCAATGCAGTTGTTCATCAGTGAGGCGGAGATAAAGCCGCTTCTCCAGGTGTCGCAGTGGATCATTGTCTGGAATCTTCTGACCTACGTGATCGAATTTGCAGTGTATCATGCGGTGGAGGGGTCAAGGCGACTCCGATTCAAAGAGCGCCAGATGCTTGAGTTGCTTGCGCTGAGGAAAGAGCAGGAATTGAGCACTCTTCGGTCGCAGATTAATCCCCATTTCCTCTTCAATACACTGAACAGCATCAGTGCTCTGGCATCAGACGATCCCGAGGGCACGAGGGCAATGATTACGCGCTTGGGGGATATGCTGCGATATACGACTGAAACATCGACGCGCGGAATGGTTTTACTCCGCGACGAGGTGGATTTCGTCAAGAGCTATGTTGCCCTTGAATCGCGACGGTTTGCCGAGCGGCTTCAGATGACATACCGCATTGAAGGTGATCTGCTTGACATGGCAGTCCCTCCCATGATCCTGCAGCCTCTTGTGGAGAATGCAATCAAACACGGGATCGAACCGAGCGAGGAAGGGGGCGAAGTGATTCTCACGATCGTGAGAAATGNNCGCCGCCGAACCAACATTGGCGAACTCAGGAGCCGGGATCGGACTTACAAACACCGACGCGAGACTTCGGATGGTTTTTGGCGACGATGCCGCCGTGTGGACAACATCATCACCGGGCAAGGGGTTTGAAGCGGGTTTCTCTCTTCCACTGAACGACGCATACAAACCATGATGCGTGCAATTATTGTCGACGACGAACCGCTGGCACGAAAGATCATTAAGGAATATCTTGCCGCATTTCCAGGGGTGGAACTTGTGGGTGAGTGTAAAAACGGCCATCAGGCAGTGAGGGTGATTAATGATGAGNNCTGGCATCGATGGGTTTGCGGTGCTTGAACAACTCCAATGTTCTCCGCGCATCATTTTCACCACGGCATACGGAGATTTTGCGCTGCGGGCCTTCGAAGTGAATGCCGTGGATTACCTCCTTAAACCGTTTGATCGGCCCCGGTTCGCGAAAGCCGTCAATCGGGCGCTCAGGGATGGTGCGAAAGCAGGGACTGAACTCGAACGGATCCTGACACTTCTCCAGCACACGAATGAATCNNAGACCGGTGAAATCTACTACATCGAAGCGAAGGGTGACTACGCTTGTCTTCACACTGCAACTGAATCGTTTCTCAGCAGCCTCAGTCTGGGTGAGCTGGAGACACGGCTTGATCCTTCGCGATTTGTCCGATCACACCGATCATTCATTCTTGCACAGGAAGCCATCGGCCACTTGCAGAGTGATGGGGAGGGAGGGCATGTTGCTACACTAAAGAACAAGGAGAGAGTGAAGGTGAGCCGGACTCATGCAGATCAAATTCGGAAGAAGATTTGGTAAAAAAAGAGGCATTGCCTTGAAAGTGATGTTATTCATTCAGTTAATAACGTAGCGCATTCTTTCCCCCATAAGCGCAAAAGGAAAATTACATGATGAAACACCTTCTTGTGTTGTTCACGATCTTCTTATGCAGCGCAGCAGATGCTCAACGCCCGGCGTNNTTGTCGGCGGCCGGGATACAGTCCTCCTTCGGATGGGTGCGGGCTCCTATGGATCGGGAAGGTTGTGGTGGTCGCATTCCCCCCAGGAGCGTGCGAGGCGTTTCAACAGCGTCCAACACTACATGCTCGAAAAGACAAGGCTGGGGATCCCCCTGATCAATTTTGGCGAATCGCTGCACGGCTTCATGATGGGAGGAGCCACGTCATTCCCGCAGGCTATCGCTCTTGGATGCACATGGGATACATCNNCACCCTCGTAGAACAAGTGTTTTCGGCTTCGGCCCAGGAAGCCAGTGCGCATGGGATCCGCCAGGTTCTTTCGCCCGTCGTTGACCTTGCACGCGATCCTCGGTGGGGGCGGACCGAAGAATGCTACAGCGAGGATCCGTACCTTGCGTCGCGCCTTGCGATGGCGGCAGTCTTTGGGTTTCAGGGAAGAGGGATGATGATCGACAACAGCCATGTTGCCGTAACATTGAAGCATTTTGCCGGCCATGGGCAGCCGGAAGGTGGGCGGAACATTGCGCCGGTCAATTACTCGGAGCGCGAGTTCCGGGAAACCCATCTCTATCCGTTTGAAATGGCGGTGACGAGAGCCCACGCCCGATCGATCATGGCCTCCTACAATGAATGGGATGGAGTGCCAAATCATGTCAATCACAAGCTTCTGACTGACATTTTGCGCGCCGAGTGGGGCTTTAATGGGTATGTCATGAGTGATGGCGGCGGGATGAATGTCACCTATCAGGAACACCATGCGGCCAGGGATTCTGCAGAATCAGGCGCGTTGTCCATGGAGGCCGGGGTGGACTTTGAGTTGGGCAGACTGAGTTGCTTCAAAGATCTCGCCGCGGAGGTTGCTGCCGGTGCAGTGTCAACTGCCTCGATTCGCCGCGCGGCTGCCGGTGTGTTGCGGGTGAAATTCGAATGCGGACTGTTCGATAACCCATATCTTGATGTCGATCGGATTGCCCGCGTCACACGCAGCGAAGAGCACATTGCCTTGGCCCGGAAGGCAGCCCGCGAAGCGATGGTTCTTCTCAAGAATGACGGACACATCCTTCCCCTGAACATCCAACGCATCNNCTCGCAGTGATCGGTCCGAACGCAGAGGGTATTCATCTTGGAGGGTATTCGGCGATTCCCATGGTGGGCGTGGATATGCTGGAAGGACTTCGGGATTATGCGAAGGACAAATTCAACGTGCTCTACGCAAAAGGGTGCACTCTCACTCTTAACAAGGAGTGCAATTGGCAAGTGAACGAAAACCCGATTCTCGGCGATTGGGCTACTGATCAAAAACTCATTGACGAGGCGGTGGAAGTTGCAAAAAAGAGCGATGCGGTGGTCGTGGTCCTTGGCGAGAATGAACTGATATGCCGGGAAGCATGGAACGACGTGCACCGGGGTGATCGTGATAAGCTTGATCTCGTTGGCCGGCAGAATGACCTTGCGGAAGCAATTCTGAAGCTGGGAAAGCCTACGGTCGTGCTTCTTGTCAACGGTCGTCCGCTCACCAGTAATGCTCTTGCAAAGAGTGCGCCTGCCATCGTGGAGTGCTGGTACCTCGGTCAGGAGACGGGCCATGCAATTGCGGATGTCCTGTTTGGCGCGGTGAATCCCTCGGGAAAACTGACCGCCACGTTTCCTGCTTCCGTTGGAGAGCTGCCGTGCTACTACGATAGGAAACCTTCGCGGTTTCGCAACTACGTGCTGGCGGATACTTCGGCACTATTTCCGTTTGGATATGGTTTGAGCTATACCTCATTTGATTACTCGCGTCTGTCAATTTCACCTCGCACGATATCCCCAAGCGGAAAGGCGGAGGTCGCGATCCATGTTCGCAATACCGGGACGATGAAGGGGGATGAGATCGTTCAATTGTATATTCACGATATTGTGAGTCTTCCCACCAGGCCGGTCCAGGAACTGAAGGATTTCGCCCGTATCACGCTGGCCCCCGGCGAAGAGCAGACAGTGACGTTCACGCTAACGCCCGACAAACTTGAGTCGAGAGGATTGGACATGAAGCGGCGGGTGCCCCCAGGCGCGTTTGAGATTATGGTCGGCAGAAATTCAGTGGAAGTGCTTAGGGACACCATCGTGGTAGTTCAAGGAGCAGGTAGCAGGTAGCGAGCAGCAGGTAGAGATTTTCTGGGACAGCATACGAACTTCCATTAGCACGGAGAAAATGACATGGGTCCTGCGAATTCCATTCTCCGTTCGATCCTCTTAGGTACAATCGTATGACCCCGCATTTGCCTTGGTTCATGTATCCCATCCAGCGAGGGAGCCAATGTACGATTTGCTCGTGATTGGTGCCGGCCCAGCCGGCATCAGTATGGCCGTGGAGGCACGGCATGTGGGCGTATCGCCCGAAAAGATTCTGCTCATCGAAAAAGCCGCCGAGCATTCTTTTACACTGAAAAAATATTATCCCGACAGTAAGCTCGTGACGGCCAATTATAAGGGGTTCGAGGCAGTCTGCACCGGAGTCATGTGCATCCCTGATCTCTCAAAACATCAAACAATCACTTACCTTGACGAAGCCATCGGGGGAAATCAGATTGCCGTGCGGTATGAGGAGACCGTGTACAAGATCCACAAGCACGATGGGGAGCAGCGATTTACGGTCTTCACCGACCGGGGGACATACGAGACAACGATCGTTGCCATTTCAATTGGTATACTTGGAAAACCCAACAAGCCCGACTATAAGATTCCCCCAACACTGAACGGGAAAGCCCTCTTCGACGTCACGTCGGTGGAAATAGTTGGATCGGACGTTCTTGTGGTTGGGGGAGGTGATTCAGCCTCGGAATACTGTCAGTATCTGTTCCAGCGTGGCAACCGCGTTGCGTTGAGCTATCGCAAGCATGAGTTTATGAGAATGAATGACATCAACAAACAGAGCCTTCTGGCGATGGCGGAGCGCAAGGAAGTGGAGATTCTCTACGGATCGAATATTCAAGGGATGAAGAATGTCGATGGTAAACCGGAGGTACAGTTTGCAGAATCGGAATATGTGCCACGGGTATTCGATTTCGTTGTATATGCACTTGGCGGCTCGACGCCACGAAATTTCCTGAAGATGATTGGGATTGAATTTGATGGCGACGATCCGACGTTGAAGGACGGCTATGAGACGAGCGTCGCGGGCATGTTCCTCATCGGGGATCTGAGTGCAGGGACGAAAGGAGGATCGATTATCTGGGCGTTCAACTCCGCCAACACCGCGATGAAGAAGATTTGCAAAGACTATCTTGGGCTTGCCCAGTAGAATAGATCTGCGTTTTTGATCATGGCGTTCGGGACACCGTGATTCATTCACACCTGAAATTCGCGGAGGAGTGAGAACCAATTTGGTCGCGCGCTGTGGGTCTTTCTGATTCTCCAAACCTCAAGGCTCCGCCCCCGCCTGGCGGGATTAATTCGGTCTTGCTATTGTTATCCCCTCAGACCATGTTCGAGCACAACCATCGCGGTGAGGGATTTTTCTAATGGAATGCACCTTCTTTCGAATTGCCGGCAAAACTCGTCGGAAGTGTATGGTTCTTTTCTTCTTTTGTTCTTCCATATTGGCAACCCCTCCGAGTACCGCTCAGGTCCATTCCACTATCCGTTTCGCCGTCATTGGCGACTATGGTCAGGCTGGCGGTCCGGAATCCGAGGTTGCCGCCATGGTGCAAAGCTGGAAACCCGATTTCGTTGTGACAACCGGCGATAATAACTATGAAAATGGTGCAGCGTCAACGATCGATCAGAATGTCGGACAGTATTTTCATCAATTCATTTCGCCCTATGTCGGCAGTTATGGAAAGGGGGACTCTGTCAATTGCTTCTTTCCGTGCCTTGGCAATCACGATTGGGATCCCCCGTATGCGCAGCCGTATCTTGACTATTTCACACTTCCGGGAAATGAACGCTATTATGACTTTGCTCGGGGGAGCGTGCACTTCTTTTGTATTGACAGCGATGTGCATGAGCCGGATGGCTGCACGGACAGTTCGGTGCAGGCACAGTGGTTGAAAACTGCCCTCGCACTATCCACTGAACCCTGGAAGGTCGTCTACTTTCATCAACCTCCCTACACTTCGGGAATCTTCCACGGGCCGACGCCGTACATGCAATGGCCGTTTCAGCAATGGGGCGCTTCTACCGTCTTGTCAGGCCACGAACATCTCTATGAACGTTTGAATATCGGCGGCTTGACGTATATCGTCAATGGTTTGGGGGGAATGGGAATTTACTCGTTCGGCAATTCTGCCCCGGGAAGTGTCTTTCGTTATAACAGTAACTACGGTGCTCAACTCGTCACTGCCAACGAAGACAGCATCGTGTTTTCGTTTTTTACAATAGCGGGATCTCTTGTTGACAGATATGCAATACGCGCGAATACGTCGGATGTACAGTCGTCTTCAACGATGCCGATGGATTTTGTCCTGAAGCAGAATTATCCGAGCCCGTTCAATCCGAGCACTACCATTGTGTATCAAATAGCCGAGAGTAGGAAGTATGAAGTAGGTAGTAGGCAGAANNTGGCCAGTGGTGTCTATCTCTATCGTCTCACGTCCGGGGGTCAGTCGTTGAGTAGCAAACTTGTGCTTCTGCGATAGGAAGGAGATGCGTAGTGGTTTCTACCTACACCATACTACGTACTTCCTACTCATTGCCGCACCCTTGCCTGGCGTGTATTTCTGTCGGCTGATTGCTGGCGGGGAGTCGCTCAGCAGGAAGCTTGTGCCTCTGCGATGAACCCAAGTGTAGGAAGTAATCTGTAAGCAGTAGACAGAAGACTGTTCACTGGTTTCTGCCTACTGCGTACTGTATACTTCCTGCTATGTACAAAGTC
>PMNP01000035.1 GCA_003161755.1 Ignavibacteriota bacterium
GACCGCCGCCGTGGCCTGCTTCATCTGTGCGGAGAGCGAAGCGGCGTCGGCGAAAGCGACTTTGTACGCGGCCCGGGTGATGTCGCGGTCGTTGGCGGAGATCAGATCGTGAGCGAAGAGCGTGTCGTTACGGTCCCGCTGCAATGTGGTGAGCGTAAGTTGCGCCTGTTTCAGTGAGCGCTGTGATGTCATGTTTTCGAGGGCTGCTCTGTCCGCCGAGAGCGCCGTCGCGGCCAGGATCGGGTCGATCTCCGCGAGCAGCTGGTTCTTTTCCACCTGATCGCCCCGCTTGACCTTCAACGATTTGAGCTTGCCGGAGGTCTGGGCGCCGACGTCGACATAACTGAAGGGCTGCACGATCCCCGCCGCCACGACGGTGCTTTCCACGTTCCCCCGTTCGACGGAAGCGGTGGTATAATGGACCGTGGATTTGCCGAACGCCCATTGGTATCCGAACCAGCCCGCACAGGCGGCGATCAGAGCGGCGATGAGCCATATGCTGCGCCGGTGCAGAAGTGCCCGGAGCTTTGCATGACGGTCCGCCGGAGGCGTTGCGGGCCCGGCGGCGGTCGTCGGAGTGGATCCGGGTTGGTNNTTCTCTTCCTGTTCTTTACTTCTTGCGATCCGGGAGCCATCCCGCCGGGCAAATCGCCGTGCCGAAGCGGACCGGGCGGCTTGTATCACCTCTCGAACTTATCACGTGCAGTGCAGCAAAGACATCCCCCGGGGGAGGGAAGGCGGGCTCATCCTCTCAGGATTGTCCCGACTAGAATCCCCACAGGAGCCAGCTCTTCTTGGCCTTCTCGGTGAGTTTCTTGAAATCGGAGGAGCCGTCTTTCAAATTGACCAGAATGGAATCGAACTTCTGCGCGACCGCTTGATTCATCAACAGCCTTCCTATTGTTCCCTTCCCTGCCTGTATGTTGCCCGTAATCTTTGCCAGGTCGCTTGTGATGTCGTTTGTGTTATCAACAGTCGTTTTGAGAGACGTAAAGAGATCGTCCAGATTGATTGGCTGGACCGTCCCGATTGAGTCGTTGTTCTCGATTTCCTTCTGTCCGCCGGTCCCGGGGGTTACCACGAGGACCTTGTTCCCCATGAGTCCCTCCGAGCCGATCGTCGCAACTGCCCCCTTCTTCATGAACTTCCGGGAGTATTCTCCTATACGGGCTTCGACTCGAACGGTAGTGTCACTGATGATCCTGATGTTGTCCACAGTCCCCACGTTGATGCCTGAGAACCGAACATTATTCCCGGCTTGAAGACCGGCCACGTCTTTGAATACACCGCTGACCCGAAAGGTCCTTCTGAAAATCTGTTCCTTCTGGCCGATGAAATAGATCCCCAGGATGAATATTGCCATACCGAGGGAGATGAACATTCCGAGCTTGATGGTGTTCCCTGCATTCATTTTCATATACTGTGTCCTCCCTCCAGGCTGATCCGCTATTCAAATAACGAACGTATCCATGCATCAGTGGAATTCTTGAGATCGGCATATGATCCTTCTGCGTCGCACACTCCGTCTTTGATCACGATGATCCGATTTGCTGTGCGCTTGGCGCATTCAATGTCGTGCGTGATGATGATCGAAGAAGTCCCATAGAGTTTCTGCACATCGAGTATGAGATTGCTTATCTCCCGGGATGTGATGGGATCCAGCCCGGCTGTCGGTTCATCATAAAGCATGATCTCAGGCTTCAGAATCAACGTCCGCGCCAAGCCCAATCGTTTTCGCATGCCGCCGGAGAGCTCTGATGGGGTCTTTTCTATCGCTTCGGCAAGTCCCACATTCTTCAGTGCTTCCGCTACCAGCGAATCCGTTTGATCGTTTGAGAGCGAACGTTGCTGTCTCTTGAGTGGGAATTCCAGATTCTCTCGTACTGTCANNAAGCCTATCTTCCTGCGTATGTCGAGTAACTGCACGTCCTTGAGTTCGGAGACATCCTGTCCGAATATCCGAAGGATGCCCCCGTCAGGCTCAACCAATCCAATGACACATTTTATGAGCACCGATTTGCCGGTACCGGATTTGCCCAGCAACACCAGGTTCTCACCTTTGTTTAACACCAAATCAATACCCCGCAGCACATGATTGTCCCCGAATGATTTGGCAAGATGTTCCATCGCAACAACGACAGAACCTTCTTGTGAGTCCGCACGCACAGGTTTTGCAGAGGCTGCGTCGACTGGCATCGTTGTCATTACCCGGTTCAATGTTGAAACAAACTGGTCACTTGTACCGCTATCATATCTATGATGAACACCATCNNTTCCCTACTCCCTCAGTTCCTTTGTTTGAAGAAAATCCTTCATAGCTGCCTATCAGTCCGACGGCAAATCCGAAAAAGAATGTTTTGATGAACGCAGGGATCAGATCCTTGAACTCGAGACTTTGAAATATCTGTGAAAAATAGAGTTGACCGCTCACTGTTCCCCGCAAGTTAACCCCGACAAAGGATCCAAAGAGACCAATTGCGTCCGCGAACACTACCAAGAGCGGAAGCATCAATGTTGTAGAAAGAACCCTCGTAACGACGAGAAATTTGAACGGGTTGGTGCCCGAAACCTGCATTGCATCAATTTGTTCGGTGACATTCATTGAGGCCAGCTCTGCGCCAATCCCCGAACCGACTTTGCCGGCAAAGATTAATGCAGTGATGACGGGGCCTATTTCCCGTATTATCGAAACTGCCACCATGGCGGGAAGCCATGATTCCGCTCCGAACTTTGCCAGGGTGGGTCGTGACTGAATTGTGAGAACCAGTCCGATGATAAAACCAGTAATAGCTACCAGGGGAAGAGATTTATAGCCGATGAGAAAAGATTGCTTTACCAGTTCTTTGAGTTCATATGGCGCACGGACTGCTTCTTTGAAGAATCGCAGCGCGAATATCGTCAGCGACGACACCTTGAGAAAGAACCTCGCGAGAATGGAATCGGTCTTTGGTTGGGGGTGTTTTGTGAGATCGGTTTCTGCCGCGTGGTGTTCGTGCCGGGTCGGCTGTTTGGTGAGGTCATTCATGGGTTGTTATTCTCGGGCCAAAGCCTCGATGGGGTCAAGTTGTGCGGCCTTCCTGGCAGGAAGATAACCGAAGATGATGCCCGTAAGAAAAGCGCAGCCGAAGGCAATGACAATGGGTGCAACAGTGAAGATCACGCGCCAGCCTGCAAGCTTGGAGGTCGATAACCCGCCCCCGATGCCGACGAGGACGCCCAGGAAGCCGCCGATAAAGCAGACCATGACGGACTCGGTGAGAAACTGAAACAGCACGTCGAAACCGCGCGCTCCGATCGCCATGCGGATGCCGATTTCGCGTGTACGTTCTGTGACCGAGACCAGCATGATGTT
>PMNP01000032.1 GCA_003161755.1 Ignavibacteriota bacterium
GACGTTTAATGCCACAATGGTGGGGATCAAACTGGCGATTGTCTTTCTTGTGATCGGCGTGGGGGCATTTTACATCAACCCCGCCAACTGGCATCCCTTCGCACCGTTTGGTCTGACGGGGATCAGCTTCTTCGGGAAGACGTTATTCGGTCAGACCGGGCCCGCAGGGGAACCTCTGGGTATGCTCGCGGGGGCGGCAACAATTTTCTTTGCCTACATCGGTTTTGACTCTGTTTCCACCCATGCGGAAGAAGCAAAGAATCCGCGACGCGATGTTCCAATCGGGATCATCAGTTCGTTGCTCCTCTGTACAGTCTTGTATATCCTTGTCGCCGGAGTGCTGACCGGTATGGTCCCGTACAACAAGATTAATATCGATGCCCCTGTTTCCGATGCGTTTGCGCAAGTCGGCCTCCCCTGGATCCAGTTGCTCGTGTCGCTCGGCGCACTGACAGGAATCACCTCCGTGTTGTTGGTCATGATGCTGAGCCAGCCCCGCATCCTTCTCGCGATGGCACGAGATGGTCTGATTCCACCGGGGTTCTTCGGCGCAATTCATGATCGGTTCAGGACGCCGTGGAAATCGACTATTCTCACGGGCGCGTTCGTTGCAACGCTTGCTGCGCTTCTCCCACTGCGTATCCTTGCCGAACTCGTCAACATCGGCACGTTATTGGCGTTCGTCATCGTCTGTTCGGCAGTGCTGATTATGCGCGTAAAGCATCCGGAAGCTGAACGGCCGTTTCGGGCGGCGTTTTATCCGGTCACTCCAATCCTGGGCATTCTCCTCTGCCTCATGCTGATGTTCTCACTTCCGCCGGAGAATTGGCTGCGCCTCATCATTTGGCTGATCATTGGCCTTGTTATTTACTTCTTCTACGNNAAGCAGCTATCGCAAGAGGGTCAGCCCCAGTTTAAGCGCGAGCTCCGGTTTCTCGACTCGACGGCCATTGTGGTGGGTTCAATGATCGGCTCCGGCATCTTTATTGTGAGTGCCGACATTGCAAGGACGGTCGGCTCCCCGGGTTACCTGCTGGTGGTGTGGCTTCTCGCCGGAGCATTGACAATCACCGCCGCATTGAGCTACGGAGAACTCGCAGGCATGATGCCGCATGCCGGAGGACAGTATGTGTATCTCCGCGAGGCCTATAATCCCCTTGTGGGGTTTCTGTACGGTTGGACGCTGTTCCTTGTTATCCAATCCGGAACCATCGCGGCTGTCGCCGTGGCGTTCGCGAAATTCACTTCTGTCCTCCTTCCCGGATTAGGCGAGAGCCAGACAGCATTTTCCCTCGGTGATTTTCACGTCAACGTAGCCCAATGTGTCGCTATCATTTCCATCGCAATCCTGACCGCCATTAATTTGCGCGGCATCCATGGTGGCAGGATTGTCCAGAATCTCTTCACCATTGCGAAAGTGCTGGCTCTGTTCGGTCTTATTCTGCTGGGCATCCTGTTCGGACGAAATCATGCAGCAATTGCGGCAAATGTTGCAGCGTTCTGGAATGCTTCGTGGACAAAGGTATCGGCGGAGGGGCTCCTCTCACGAGAGACACTTACCGGCACTGGTCTGCTCGCAGCTCTTGGCGTCGCCATGGTAGGTTCGCTGTTCTCCAGTGATGCATGGAACAACATTACCTTCACCGCCGGCGAAGTCGTCAACCCTAAGCGAAACATTCCCTTGAGTCTTGCCGCGGGAACAACCATAGTTACGATTATTTATCTTCTGGCAAACATCGCGTATTTGTCCCTGCTTCCCATCAACGGTTCGCCAGCAGGCATGGACGCGGCCACCCGCGGAATTCAGTTCGCTGCATCNNCGGATCGGGTGGGGACCGCTGCCGCGTCCGTACTCCTCGGTTCAACTGCTGCGACAGTCATGGCACTGTTGATTATGATCTCAACGTTCGGCTGCAACAACGGACTCATTCTTTCGGGTGCCAGGGTATCATACGCCATGGCGAACGACGGATTGTTTTTCACGCAGTGTGGGACGTTGAATCGCAAGCAAGTTCCCGGGACCGCCCTTGTCATTCAAGCTGTTTGGGCTTCGCTTCTCTGCGTATCCGGAACGTACGGCGATCTGCTCGATTATGTGATTTTTGCCGTCCTGGTGTTCTATATTCTCACCGTCGCAGGCATTATTATTCTACGACGAAAGCGGCCGGACATTGATCGCCCCTATCGCGCATTCGGGTACCCTCTCATCCCCTCACTGTATATCCTCTTTGCCGGTGCAATCGCACTGGACCTCCTCGTGATGAAACCGCGATATACCTGGCCGGGAGTGGCCATTGTCCTCCTCGGCATTCCCGTCTATTATACATGGACATTTATCAAGCGGCGCAACTCCCTTCGCTAATGCCTTTTTGACTTTTTTTTCGTATAATGAATGGATTTACCGCCTTTTTTATGCGGGTTCCAGGGCATATTGTTGATCCTGCCACAGAACATCTGTTCTTTCATACCATCAACCATCATAATTCTTTTCGTTTACGTTTAGAAAGGAGTGCACCTCGTTCAATGGAACTGACTCTCATACTTGGGATAAGTGTTCTCGGATTGATATTTGCGCCGTATCTCATGCGCAACGTTCTTAAGAGAGATACAGGCACGCCGAAAATGCGTGAAATTTCCGATGCCATCAAAGCCGGCGCAGAAGCCTTCCTTCGAAGGCAGAACCGGACGATCATGTATATGGCGTTTGCTCTCGCCTGTCTCATTTATATTCTCTATGCGTTTGTTCGTTCGGCCAACGCCCACGATCCCGCATTACCCCAGGCGCTTGCGCTCTGGACAACCATTTCGTTTGTCCTTGGTGCCGCATGCTCCGTTGCAGCAGGCTACATGGGAATGTGGGTAGCGATTCGGTCAAACATCCGAACGGCAGCCGGTGCCACAAAGGACATGAACAGCGCGCTTCAGCCCGCCTTGCGTGGCGGCGCTGTTTCAGGGTTTTTTGTAGTCGCCATGAGCCTTCTTGGCGTGGCGGGGCTTTTCTCCATCGTGAAACTCTCCGGCGTGACCAATGATGTCGCAAAGATCCCTCTATTGATTGTGGGTTATGGATTCGGAGCAAGCTTTGTGGCCCTCTTTGCGCAGCTTGGCGGAGGTATTTATACAAAAGCAGCTGATGTTGGTGCCGACCTCGTCGGCAAGGTAGAGGCAGGAATTCCGGAAGATGATCCGCGCAACCCGGCAGTGATTGCAGACCTGGTTGGCGACAACGTCGGCGACTGCGCCGGTCGTGGCGCCGATCTTTTCGAATCCACTGCCGCAGAGAACATCGGCGCGATGATAATCGCCGCTGCACTCTTTAACGCGAACAAGTCAGTGTTCGAAGCGCAGAGCCTTACGCTTCTCGGTGTTCTTCTCTTCCCTCTCGTCGCACGCGCGTTCGGCATCATTGCCTCCATGATTGGTATCGTCTCGGTCAAGACCAACGACAAAGAAGATCCCATGAAGGCGTTGAACCGCGGATTCTATGTTACAGCTGTCATTGCGATGATTGGGTTCTTCGTCGCTTCGCGGTGGCTCCTCGGCGAGCAATACTACTTCAATTTCTTCCTCTGCGGTTTGATTGGAGTCCTTACGTCCGTCGCATTTGTGATCATCACCATCTACTATACTGACTACCGCTACAGGCCCGTCCTTTCCATCGCCAAAGCTTCACTGACCGGTCCGGCAACGAACATCATCGCCGGCGTCGCCGTTGGGATGGAATCAACCGGCTATCCGATCCTTGTCATCGCCGCAGCTATCGTAGGAGCATATTTCCTGGGCGAGAGCTCAGGGCTGCAACACGCGGGATTGTTCGGCACGGCAGTCGCAACGATGGGCATGCTGGCCACAGCTGCCTACATCCTGGCCATGGATACCTTCGGACCCATCACTGACAACGCGGGCGGCATTGTGGAAATGAGCGAGCAGCCCGACAGCGTTCGCGAAAAGACCGATCGGTTGGATTCCGTGGGAAACACAACAAAAGCTTTAACGAAGGGTTACGCCGTCGGTTCCGCCGCTTTGGCAGCCTTTCTTCTCTTCAGCGCCTATCTGGATGAAGTGAAGGTGTACATGCCTTCGTTCGATGGATCGATCAACCTTGCCAAACCGGAAGTGTTTGTTGGCGCGATGTTCGGCGCGGTGCTGGTGTTCCTCTTTTCCTCCTTCGCCATTAAGGCAGTAGGAAAGGCCGCCTTCGCGATTATCAACAACGTCCGCGACCAGTTTAAGAACAACCCCGGCATCATGCAGGGAACGTCAAAGCCCGATTATGGCCAATGCGTTGACATTGCCACCAAATCGGCCCTCCGCGAAATGGTTCTCCCCGGATTGCTCGTCGTGGGATTGCCGATCGTGGTTGGTCTCGTATTCAAGTGGCTCTACGTTGCAGAAGGCTCGCCGCTGGGCGGAGCCTCGGGAGCCGAAGTGGTTGGCGGTCTCCTCATGGTGGGTACCATCGTCGGCATCCTCATGGCCCTCTTCCTCAATAACGGAGGAGGCGCATGGGACAACGCCAAGAAATATATCGAGACCGGCGCCTTTGGCGGGAAGAAGTCCGATCCTCACAAAGCCGCAGTCGTTGGCGATACGGTGGGAGATCCGTTCAAAGATACGGCCGGACCCTCTCTGCACGTATTGATCAAGCTTCTCAGCACAATCACGCTGGTGCTTGCACCATTGTTTATCTAAACTGCCGTTGGTTGGCGTGCATTGCAACAGCAAACCCCGCTGTTCGTTCTTGACGAGCAGCGGGGTTTTTCTTGTCATCGATCCTGACGATGCCAGCAATGCTCCACAGCATTCATTCCTTCTTCGTTGGGGCTCCTTTCCAATCATCGAGCACAACCACGTTTGCCGAAGCCTGTGCCGCCAGCTTGCCCTTGTCGGTGAAAACTTCCGCGCTCAAGACCATTGTCCGTGAACCGCGAGACACGACCCGCCCTGTGACTGTCAAAGTTTCCCCGGGAGCAGCGGCTCTAATGAACTGCACATGCAGATCCAACGTCAGGCAAGGCCGGCGTGCCGCGAAATAACTCAGTGGACCCATGGTGTTGTCAATTGCTGCGGCAATATACCCCCCTTGCATCACACGCACGGGATTCAAGTGTTCTTCGAGAACGGGAAATTTCGTCACCAAGAGCATTCTTGATTCATAGCGGACGAACACGCCGCGCATGTCCACAAAACAATTTGGCGGAAATTGAATCTCGGGCCCGAGTATCACACCAAGCCTCTTGTATTCCTCCTGAAAGGAAGCAAGCCAATCCTTCGGTGAACCGGGGTCATATAACAGATATGATTCTCGCATGAGGCTCCTGAACAGTGCCGGGATGCTGGATTGTGGATTCCTTGCTGACATACACCATATTAGCCTAAAGCTGAAAGCTCAATGGCTAGAAGAAACAACGCCGCATGATGAGCGTTCTGAAACATCTGCCGCGATTCTTTGGACAAACAGGCACGAAATCCGGCAATTTGTTGTTAAAGGAGAAGGTCGAAATCTCCCCTTATCGCGACAAACAACGCCGTAACCATCAAGGATCGCCGCATGCTCTCCATCATTACCACGACGTACAATCATCGCGATACCATCGCGCGCACGATCAAGAGCATCATTCGGCAGTCCCATCAGGACTGGGAACTTTTGATCGTCAACGACGGATGTGTGTACGACCTTCCCTCGATTCTCAAGGAGTTCACCGATTCCCGGATTCGTCTGTTCACCCATCCGACCAATCTCGGTCCCAATGCGGCACGGAACACCGCGCTGGATAATGTACGGGGAGAATGGTTCACCCTGCTTGATGACGATGACGAGCTGATCGGGGACGATGCACTCCGGACGTTAATGGCGGTCCCAGCAACGATTGATCCTTCAATTGACGCCGTAACCTGTAACTGCCTGGACGGAGCTTCGGGAGAGTTCACGGGCTTTGGACTTGATCATGATCAATACCTGGATTGGGTGACCATTCTCACAAAGTGCAGTGGTGAATTCTGGGGAATCACGAAAACGTCGCTCCTTGGAGGAGACAGGTTCAATCCTCAGACTCGCGGACTTGAAGGACTGCTCTGGCATAAGATCGACAAGCGCGCCCGGCGATATTACATCCACCGCGCCTGTAGGATATGGCACACGGAAGGAGAAAACAGGATTACCCGGGAAAAGGTCGGCGACTCGGCTGCCAAGGCGCTCATTTACAGAAGTTACAAATCGCTTTTTGCCGAAGAGAGGGAATACCTGAATGACCTCGAAGCCTATGCCCCGGAAGTGTATATGAACACCTTGTACAACGCTGGTTTGTGTTTCGTTCAGAACAACGATCGGGCTAGATCCTTCCAGATCTTCAGGGAAATGGCATCACACAAACATCATTTCTTCCGGAAGTGCCTGCTTCTCGCCGGAACCGTGGCTGGGGAACCACTCCTGAATGCCCTGGGTGAACTCAAAAGGATACTGCGAAGGATGGTTCCTGCACGAAATCAGACGGCGGTTTCATAGCACAAAATGGCAAAAGGGAGTCTTTCCCAGCGTTGAACATCTTCGATCGAGAATTGTGGATTGTCGATTGAAGTTCATTTCTCACATTTCTCCTTTAGGGTCCCGCGTCATCAAATCATGGCAGGCTGCCAGAGGGTCTTTCTCCTCAAAAAGAATCTTGTGAACCTCGGTGATGATAGGCACCTCCACCCCGGTGCGGCGAGCGAGTTCATAGGCTGATTGGGTCGTTGCCACGCCCTCCGCGATCATGACCATTTCACCAAGAATGTCCCGGAGTTTTCTCCCCTTGCCTATCTCCACACCCACAAAGCGGTTTCGGCTGTGCCGGCTCATACAGGTAACCATGAGGTCGCCGATTCCCGAAAGACCTGAGAACGTGCGGACATGCGCACCCAACGCCACACCGAGCCGGGCGATCTCAGCAATACCCCTCGTCATCACTGCCGCCTTTGTATTGTCGCCAAGTTGAGCGCCATCGATAATTCCCGCAGCAATCGCAATCACGTTTTTCAGCGAACCCCCCAGTTCGACGCCTCGCACATCGCTCGANNGACACATATACCCGGAAGTATGGGAGCATGAACGTCCCCTGGACAACCCTGGCGGAGCTCGAATCTACAGATGCTGCGACAACCGTGGTGGGGATTTGTCGGCACACTTCTTCGGCGTGACTCGGTCCCGAAAGAGTGACGATCCGGTTTGCCGGCCATTCAGGAAGAGCATCATGTAGCATCTGGGACATCGTCATCAGCGTTCCATTTTCGATACCCTTCGCCACATTCACCACAATTGCTCCCGGTGCGGAATCAGGGTTCAGATTCAACACCACGCTCCGGAGGTGTTGGGATGGCACGGCTGTGACAATCATGTTCGCGCCACGCACTGCCTCAGCGAGATCGGAGGTGATCGCCAAGCCATCAGGGATTGTGATCCCGGGGAGGAATCCCGGGTTCTCGCGGGTGGTCAGCATCACTTCTGTGTCGCGTGGAGAGAAACTCCAGAGGATCACATTGTGGGAATTCTGCAGAAGGAGAATGGAAAGCGTTGTGCCCCAACTCCCTGCTCCTAAGACGGCAATTCGCATAGAGAATGGTACAGGAGATACGTCGGTTGATTACATTGTTAGCTGCGAACGGGAGTCGAACTCCGGGAAAAACGGATTCGGTTCTCCGTTCCTTTGACAAGACGCTTGATGTTCGTCCTGTGCGTAAAGATGATCAGGAGGGAAATGGCAATGCTAAAGAAGATGAGGGTGTGATAACCTTCGATCTCCACGAGAAAAACATTCTCGCGGAAGAACATTGTCAGGGGGAACGTAACGGCGGCACTCAGCGAACCAAGGGACACATAATGGGAAACAAGAAATACGATTGCGAACACTCCGAACGACACCGCCACTTCCAGCGGTGCGATGCCGATCAGCATCCCAGCAGCTGTGGCAATCCCCTTCCCACCGCGGAATCCTGCAAACAGCGTCCAAATGTGCCCCAGGATGGCCGCACAGCCGGCAATAATTTGCACAACCGTGAAGTCGTCGAAGGGCGTGCTGTTTTCAAAGGGAATTGAGCCATACATCAGGCGGGCCAGGACCATGGTCGCGACCAACCCCTTGGCCATATCCACCAAAATGACCAGGGTCCCAATTTTCCAGCCCAAAACTCTGATCACGTTGGTCCCACCCGCATTCCCGCTCCCGTACTGACGGATATCTATCCCACGACTTATGCGAGCAACGATAATGCTCGTGGGAATGGAGCCCACCAGATAGCTGAGAACGGCGATTATTGCGACTGGAAGCATTGTATCCTCAGAGTGAAACGATCAAGATACTGAAACATATCAAATGCCTTCAAGAAGATCAAGGGCGAGAGATGCCTATTCTGGGTCAGTCTGGGCCATTTTCCGTCTTCATAAACAGGACTGCGATCTTCAGATCCTCTTTGGTGGTAATTTTGATGTTGCGGGCTGTCGATGGAACGATCCGCACCTGCTTGCCGAGCTTCAGGATGAGCGATGCTTCATCTGTTCCTACAAAACCTGATCGTTGGGCTCTCTTGTGCGCGCGAACCAGAAGTGTTCGCCGGAAACCCTGCGGCGTCTGAACATTCCATAGTCGGCTCCGGTCGAGTGCTTTGGTAAACGTTTGCGGCTTCCCTTCCCACAGAATCGTGTCGAGCGAGGGAACTGCGGCAACGGCGGCGCCCCAGCGAACGGCCGCGGCAACAACCTGGGATATAAGTGCTCCCTCCACAAAGGGGCGCACTGCATCATGGACGAGGACAATCGAGTTTTGAACGTCGACAGCACACAGTCCAGCCCAAACCGATGCTTGCCTGCTTGCCCCCCCTTCCACAACCGCCCTAACTTTCGAGACCTTTGCCTTATCCACCATGCTCTGAATTCGCCGGAGGTGGGCAGCAGAACCGACAATCACGATATCCGCAACATCCGGGTGCGCGGCAAACACCCGGATGGTATGCAGGAGGATTGGGGCATTAATCAGACGAAGAAACTGCTTTGGCGTCTTTGCACCAAACCTGGATCCTGAACCCCCGGCAGGGATAATGACAGCGACTCTCGGATTCTTGGAGCGCAGCGAAGTCATGGTTTAGTCGGCCCTATTTCCCGTCGTCCGAAGTGCTCTATGACGAAGGTGAACTCCGGAAACATCTTTGGCAGCCGCATGATACTGAATACCATCACGCCAATGGAGAAACGATCAATCCACGACGATAGAGGCCACCCGAAGTGTATGACAAACTGCGTATCAGGAAGATCGTACCGCAGCACATCAAGCAGACCGGTGATGCTCTCGAACAAGGAGTTAGAACTGGCAAATCTGAAGTGGTGCAGCCCCGCCCGTGCCGGAATCCCCGCCCTTGGGGAATAGAAGGATACGAACACTTCATGAGGATTCGATACTTCTCCTCCCTCGAGTGGTCGCTTGAAATAAATGTGTACCGGACTGTCTGAGGGCATTTCCGCGAGGGCGAAGACCATCTGGAGGGGGCTATCGATTTGCGCCACCTGGATGTTTTCCGGGGCACGGTGGCGAGCTACGCGGAATCCGACAAAAAGGAAGAACATCGATGAAGCCGCCCATAACGCAAGGCCATACGGTTTTGTGGCAGAGAGATAAATCAGGCAGGCAAAAAGGATGATGAAGATGATCAGGGTTCCGACCCGGGACGTGTGGTAGTCACGGATCTCCTTTGTGCCGGTGAAGTATCGGTAGATGAGAAGACTGCCCATGTTGATCGTAAAACTTGCCACCAGCCCCAGGGCATACATTTCTGCCAGCATCCTCTGACTGCCGCTGGTAAGGATGATGATGATGGAAAAGAATGTGGCGCTGAGAATATGGATGCGATAGAGGGACTGCCGGCTGTTGGTGCGGATGATCCATTCGAAATTGTATCGATGGGCAACACGCTCCATGAGCTCGCTTGAGGCAACATACGCGGTATTCACCGCCATAATCAGCGCGATGCTTGCGGTAACGCCGACGATCGCACCGAAAGGAATGCCGTTCAACCGCGCCGCAAACTGCGTCAGAAGATCGGTCTCGTGCTCCGTGGGATTAAGGTTTGACCCCAGGACCAACGCCGAAATGAGCGGCGTGAATATGCCTATCGTCAGGGCCAGAAACACATAGGCGCGCCCAATATCCCGCCAGCTTTTGACCAGCCCGGCGGTTTGCACCACCGATTCGATGCCTGAATACGCGAGAATGCAACTGGCGATACCAATGACAAGGTAGGTAAAGCCTCCTATGGGACCGCGCTGATACATATGTTCGGCGGCAGACCCGAAGCTCTGCCCCATGATAAGCCACGAGGCACCGGTACTTTCAAACAGCGCGGAGACCAATAGCGTCACGAGCACCAGCGCCACAAAAAAGAAAATGGCGAAGGTGAACCGTGCATTTTCCTTAATCCCGAGGATATTCAGACCAGCGATTCCCCAGACAATGCCGAACATGATGAAAAATTTCACCACATCCGGAATGGGCAGAACCGTCAGGCCATTCTCAACGGCGCTCACCGTGGAAATACAAGCCGTGAGGACATAATCCACGATGATGGATGCCACAGCGATAAAGGAGAGGGTCGGTCCCAGTACGAGATAGGAAAACGAATACACGCCGCCCCCCTTGATGCCATGGTGCTCAAGGATCTCGGCGATCTCCACCATGCGTGTGGAAAGGAACCGCATGAGCAGAGAGGTGATGGCAATAAACGCGATGGCCTGTATCCCTATGAACCGATAGGCCTCACTCGGCGCATAGAAAATGGACGTCAACTCGTCCATCAAGGTAATGACAGCGATGGAAAGCCAAGTCAGCCACCACCGGCCTTCGCTCAAAAACGACAGCAGATTTTTCTTTCTGTACAGCCAGACAAAAACACTGACTATCGCCGTATTAACCAAGACCAGCAGAAGGAGCTTCATTCAAATCCGCAACGCTATGGGACGAAGTGACGGATAACAGGAAAACAGCAACGATGACAACTTCAGAGAATCAACGTCGCATCCCCATAGCTAAAGAACCGATAGCCTTCCTTGATGGCCTTTTTGTAGGCTTTCATAACGAGATCACGCCCGCCAAACGCGGCAGCCATCATCAGGAGTGTTGACTCAGGCATGTGAAAATTGGTGATGAGCTTGTCGGCGATCTTGAAATCGTAAGGGGGAAATATGAACTTGTCAGTCCAGCCCATATTCCCTTTCAAGTGCCCGTCCGTTGTCACGCTCGATTCCACGGCTCTCGCAGTGCTTGTGCCGCAGACGAACACGTTTCCCCTGTTGTCGATGGTCTTGTTGACCACTGTCGCCGTTTCCTCCGGGATCTCATAATAATCAGAGTCCATCTTGTGTTTCGTCAGGTCCTCCACTTCCACCGGACGGAACGAACCGAGTCCGATATGGAGGACGACAGGCACGATCTGTACGCCTTTCCGTTTGAGTTGCGTCAGCAGGCGCTTCGTGAAATGGAGCCCGGCTGTTGGAGCTGCGACGGCACCGATGCGTTCCGCAAACACTGTCTGGTACGCATCCTTGTCTTTCTCGGTCGCTTCACGCTTGATATAGTACGGAAGCGGCATCCGTCCTATTCGTTCGATGGTTTTGAAGAAATCGCCGGTCGCATTGAAACGGACCGTACGTCCTCTCGAAGTCGTGTTATCGATAACTTCGCACCACATACGCCCGTCATCGAAGAAGATCTTGTTGCCGATCCTCACTTTTCGCGCCGGGTCAACGATGACGGCCCAGATATTATCCTCCTTGTTCAGTTCACGGAGGAGGAATACCTCGATCTTCGCATTGGTCTTTTCCTTCCTGCCCATCAACCTTGCAGGAAAGACCTTCGTTTGGTTCACGATCAGACAATCACCCTTTTTGAAAAACTGACCGATCTCAGAAAACCTTATGTTGGAGATTGACCCATCGGCTCGGTTCACGACCATGAGCCGGGCGTTATCTCTCGGGTTGGCCGGATGCTTCGCAATGAGGTTTCTGGGAAGAGGGTATCGAAAGTCAGACAGCTTCATAGAGACGGCTCCTTTATCGACATGCAGAAGAATTCCCCGTGCCCCGGATCCCGTTTTGGGGATCCGGGGACGGAAGGAAATTTGCCACAGCATCAGACTACCGTCGTTTTGCGCCGGCTTTCTTCGTGGCCTTTTTCACTGTCTTCTTCCTTGCCACGGCTTTGGCCGCCTTTTTCGGCGCGGCTTTGGCGGTTGCAGGTTTCGCTGCAATCGCGGACTGCGCCGCTGCAAGGCGTGCAATGGGAACGCGGAACGGTGAACATGAGACGTAGTTCATCCCGACACGATAGCAGAACTCAATGGATGATGGGTCTCCACCGTGCTCACCGCATATGCCGATCTTCAGCTTGGGGCGGACACTCCGTCCCTTTTCAATCGCCATACTGATGAGCTGGCCGATGCCTTCCTGGTCAAGCGCCTGGAAAGGATCGACGGACAGGATTTTCTTCTCCAGGTAATCCGGCACGAATCCACCGATATCGTCGCGGGAGAATCCAAAGCCCATCTGTGTCAGATCGTTTGTTCCGAACGAGAAGAACTCCGCCGACTCCGCAATCTTGTCGGCCGTCAGCGCCGCCCGGGGAATTTCGATCATCGTCCCGTAGAGGTACTCGATTTTCGCCACACCGTACTTCTTGCAGACTTCCGCATGAATGGCGTCCACAATCCGGCGCTGGTTGTCAAGCTCCGCTTTCAGGCCAACCACCGGCACCATGATCTCAGGAAGCGCTTTCTTGCCTTCTTGAATCAGCTCGATGGCCGATTCCAGAACTGCACGGACCTGCATCTCGGTGATCTCCGGATAGGTAATCCCGAGGCGGACGCCCCGGTGGCCCATCATTGGATTGTTCTCATGCAATCCTTCCGCACGCTTATTAAGCTCGTCGGAGGAGATGCCAAGGGACTGCGCGAGACGCGCACGCTCGTCCGCCCGAGTAGGAACGAACTCATGGAGCGGCGGATCAAGCAGGCGAACCGTCACCGGCAGGCCGTCCATCACCGCAAGCGTGTCCTTGATGTCCTTCTTGACGAAAGGATAGAGGTCCGCAAGAGCAGCGCGGCGTTCCTGTTCCGTTCGCGAGATGATCATTTTCCGAAGCAGGAACAACGGCTGCTCGGAGTTCTTTCCGTAGAACATGTGTTCCGTCCGGAAGAGCCCGATGCCTTCGGCGCCAAACCCGCGGGCCTTCGTCGCATCTTCGGGGGTATCAGCATTCGTACGGACACCGATTGTCCGGAATTTGTCGACGATCTTCATGAATTCCTGGAAGCGCGGGTTTTCCGTCGCGCTGACCATGGAGAGCTGACCGGCATAAATGTAGCCTTTTGACCCATTGAGGGTAAACCAGTCGCCTTCACGGTATGATTTGCCATTGACTGTCACCGATTTTGCATGAGCGTCAATATGCAGCGCAGCGCAACCAACGATGCAGCATTTGCCCCAGCCGCGGGCAACAAGCGCCGCATGGGAGGTCATACCGCCGCGGGCAGTGAGTATCCCGGAGGCGGCCCTCATCCCTTCAACATCCTCAGGATTAGTTTCTTCGCGCACCAGGATATTTTTCTTACCGGCGCGGGCGGCAGCTACGGCGTCCTCCGCGGTGAAGACGATTGCTCCGGAGGCAGCGCCGGGACCGGCTGGCAAACCTTTAACAATTAAGACGGCTGTTTTTTCAGTTTCCGGGTCAATAATCGGGTGGAGGAGTTCGTCGAGCTGTTTGGGCTCAACCCGCATTACAGCAGTTTTCTCATCGATTAGTTTTTCATCGAGCATATCGATGGCCATATTCAGCGCGGCGGTGCCGGTTCTCTTGCCCACGCGGCACTGGAGCATCCAGAGNNTCGCCCTGGGCATTTAACAGCCATTCGCCGTAGAACTTGTTATCGCCGGTAGCCGGATTACGGGTAAAAGCGACGCCTGTCGCAGAAGAATCACCCATGTTACCAAAGACCATGGCCTGAACGTTGACGGCAGTGCCCCAATCATCCGGAATACTCTCAATCCGGCGATAGGAGATCGCCTTCTTGCCATTCCAACTCTTGAAGACGGCGGCGATGCCACCCCACAGCTGCGCCATCGGATCGTCAGGGAAAGGTTTACCGAGGTGTTTTTTAATTAATACCTTGAATGCCTCGGCTAGCGCTTCCAGATCAGTGGCGGTTAGGTCTGTGTCCGATTTGAATCCCTTTGCATGCTTAACCTCGTCAAGCTTTTCATCGAGGATCTTGCGGATACCTTTTCCCATAGCCGGCTCAAGTCCTTCAGCTTTTTCCATAACTACATCGGCGTACATCATGATCAAGCGCCTGTAGGAATCCCAGACAAAGCGCGGATTTTTAGTTTTAGCGATCATGCCGGGGATAGTGGTGGGGGAAAGCCCGACGTTGAGGACTGTATCCATCATTCCGGGCATGGACGAACGGGCGCCGGAACGACATGAGACCAGAAGAGGATTGACGGCACCGCCGTATTTTTTATCCATAATAACTTCGATCTTCTTCATCCCGGCGAGAACCTGGTCAGTCAACTCATTTGGGAGTTTACACCCATCGGCATAATAAGCGGTACAGCACTCAGTGCTAATGGTGAAACCTGCCGGTACGGGGATTCCCAGCGAACACATCTCCGCCAGGTTTGCTCCTTTCCCCCCCAACAGGTTCTTGTCACTGGCTTTACCTTCTGCGGATCCGCCGCCAAAGGTATATACATATTTTGTCATAGTTACTCCTATAGATTATTAATTATCGTCTTTGGCAATAAATTTAGCCACGATTATCAGCGTCGGCTGTGATAAAATATTTAAAGTGGTTTAACCACCTGTCAATCTACCTGAAGTATTTGACACTCCTAGAATTATAACCCCAAATGCAAAAAACCTCAAATATTTTACCGTGAAGGGGCTTATATGAACTATTCAAAACATTGTTGAAATGTGTGTGAAAGAGGCCGGTAATCTGGTATCATAACCATTCCTGACGGCACAAAAAAGGCGGGTAATAAATACCCGCCCTTTTTATAATATTCAATTCAGATTAAAGTTCATAAGTCAAAGGGGACATCGTCAGCAGTTCTTTAGCAATTTCCGGATACCGGGCTATGAACAGCAGCTCATCTTTGACCAGTGGTTTCTGCGCCGCGACATTGGCATATCTTACCAGTTCCAGCACTTTGGCGGCTTCCGT
>PMNP01000229.1 GCA_003161755.1 Ignavibacteriota bacterium
TTGGGAAGGTGCCTCCAGAGGTCAAACCATGAATCTCGAAACAGTTTTGCGGTCAGCCACATTTGCCAAAAGCCTCGTCGGCTTTGTTCTTGGGGGCCTCACCGGATTGGGAGTATCCGCTCTGATGAAAAAGAAACAGGACCAACCCAAATGATGAAGGGCAGGTCTTTCACGGAACGTCTATCTGACCAAGAGGCCCACATGAAAACACTCAGCATGACTTTGGTTTTATTGATATTCCTCAGCTGCAATCGGGAAAGCCCTCGGTCAAATAACGAACGCCCAGAATCCCAAGAACCAATCATTACTGATTTCGCCGGCATCAAAGGAGTCAACGGCAAATATCGAATGTTCACCGGCTACGACGACAATACTCCGACCGAGAGTTATGTGATAATTGACAACACCAGATGGGAATTCTGGTATATCGATGAGACGGGCAAGACCTACACTGGCATGACCGAAGCTTACCAAGTCAGCGTGAACAGAGACCCAGGCCAGCCCATTCGTGAGGACGGGATGCGGCTCAAGATGAATCNNAACCGACAAGAACACGTGGGAGGAGGCCACATCGTGGTTCGAGTGGAAAATGGATTCGACCCAAAGAGTCAACACAATTCTTTTGAACGGAAGCACATGGAAGAAGGTGCGATAGCATTGAGTACCTGTTGTCACACAACCTAAGAAGGACACCCAATGGCTCAGCGATATGATGTCAAAAACAAAAGAGGTCAAGTTATGGCCAGCATTTTGATCTTTACGGTCGGATCGGAGCCTGCTCAACATCGTGTTGGCCTTATAGTCCAGCCTGACTTTTCGAAATACGAGTATGTTGCACACAAAATCGAAACGTCAGATGAAGATGTGATCTCCGATTTGATGGGAAAGTTTGCTCTCTCTCAATCCGAATTCAATTGTGAGAAAGTCGATCGCAAAACGTGAGGCGAACGATACTCCGTTTCAGGATTGGGGGTGGCTACGGCACATAACACGCCCAACAACGGCGCTCCCTCAGTTGGTATGGCAAGGGTGAATCTGAGTGAAAGACAAATAGTGGTTGCTCCATGCCGCCCGTCATTTGATAGAATGTTTGGTCGGGCGGCACGGCGTTGTTGGGCGAGACGTTATGTGCCATTTTGCTCACTAAGGAGATATACTCAATGAAGCCAAATACGATTCCATATTCGTTTGTCTTTCTTCTTATGGTCCTTTCGTTCTCATGTGGACCCGTAGGACAGACACAGCGAACATTTACGCCTCCGGCAAGTTGGCCGACCATCAACAAATCAGAGGCAAATTATAGGAAATATCTAGACGATAACTCCGACAAGTTGAATCCCATTGAAGGCATTTGGACAATTACTCAGAGCGGAGCTTGGCGAAATGTTTATTCTGGGATGACGGGCTCCATTCCCAGCAGTAACACTTATCGTATCGCTATTGTCGCAGATTCATCCACTGCTAACTACGAATTTGTCGCAGTTATCCTTGAATCTCAATACACACATTGGCCGATGGGGAGAGTGAAGGCTCACTTGCGCAAGACCGCCTATGAAAAGGTGTACGAGGCACTGTGGTATATGAGTGACTACTCTGAGCAGAGAAGTAACTATATCATGGATGAAAGCGGTCTAGTGAAAAACACTATTACAGCTTACGACCCAGACAACCAGTACATTGAGAATACCTTTGAAAGCATTATGATCAAGGCCTATCCTCCGATAACAGGGAAATCTAGACCCTCAACGGAGAAAGGTTTGAAATCGAGCGGCAGCGGCTTTCTTCTCACTTCAACAGGACTCGTCGTAACCAATTATCACGTTGTCGAAGACGCCAACAGAATCGAAGTAACGTTTGCCGATAAGAACATAACGAAAAGTGCCTCAGTGAGAATCAAGGACACGAAGAACGATATTGCTATTCTTGAAGTAAAGGAATTCTCCTTTGCTGACCTCTCTAGTCAGCCAATTCCCTACGCATTTGCCGATGTAAACTCCATCAAAGTTGGTCAAGAGGTTTTCACATTGGGTTTTCCACTCGGAGACATAATGGGGACAAAATCTCGTCTTTCAACCGGACGCATCAACAGTCAATTTGGAATCCAAGATGACCCACGACTCTTCCAGATTAGCAATCCCCTTCAGCCCGGAAACAGTGGCGGGCCGTTATTCAACAGCAAAGGCGAGCTCGTCGGAATTGTTGTATCAAGTCTTAATGCCAAATACTTCTATGAAAATACTGGAACAATTCCTCAGAATGTTAACTTTGCTGTCAAGGCTAGCTATCTCCAAAGCCTCGTTTCAATGATGCCCGATGGTGAAGATGCCACGAAACGAAAGAACATAGTCAAAACTGGCCCGATGGAAAATCAAATCGAGCAACTCAATCCCTTCATTGTTCAGGTCAGGGTCTACTAGCGAAAGATTCCAATGGTTGTTCAAAACTCATTTAAAAAGCTACTCAATCACTCCATCCTTATCTCGAAGGAAACGAGGCAAACGCCTTGCAGTCGTGCCGAACATGAAGCGTCGATATTCTTGCACAAGAATGTCATGAATGGATACACTCTTTTACATATTCTGTATCCAACCCCAAATGCTTCTTTGCCTGCCTTGTCCAAAGGAGCTGTGCTCTTTGACTTTCCCGCAGCTTATGTGATTGCGCGTGCGATGTTCGAAGCGTACGTGAATATGCACTATCTCCTTATTGATCCGGTTTCCGACGAGGAGAGAGAGTTCAGAATGGACAGATGGAACAAGCACGCATTAACTGAACGTCAGGAGATGGGTGGCGCATTGGGCTCGACTAACCCGAAACTCGAACAAGAACGTGAGCAAATCAGCCAACTCGAATCTCGAATCCTTCGCTCCCCATACTTTGCCAAGCTACCTCCAAACGAACAACAGTCAATAAGAGATTCTCACGGGTGGGGATCACCAAAAATCTACGACATGGCTGATAAAGCTTGTATACACCGTTCACAGTCCCAGTTTCTTTACAAGTTCTTATCAAACTATGCTCATTCTGAACCATACTCCCTTATGCAATTATACGATGCATCAATTGAAGAGTCACGTGACTTTTGTAAACAGGCTGCAACGTTTGGTGAAATGTTTCTTGCTCTCACACTCGATGCCTTCTCAAGGCTCAATATGAGAGCTAGCGAGTTACTATCAAAGAACTCTGAAGTGGCANNTCTTGGAGAAACTTCGCTGTGAGCAAAACGGCACATAACAGCAGGCATTACGACGCTTCCTCTTTTTGTAAGAGTATTATTGTAGTCGCTCCATTTGTTTTGCGCAAAAAACATTTGTAATTTGATAGCGACAAAACAAACGGCGTAATGCCTGCACACGTTAAGCGCAATGCCCCACAGCTGTTCACAACCCAAAGGAGACACACAATGAAGAAACAGTACCTATTCGCGCTCATGCTTGTTTTTGTCCTTGGCGCTTGCAACTCATCGCAATTTGCCACCTATCGACCCGCAGGGTCTATGGAAGCGGCGTGGCAGATTGACGTTACCCACAAGAGTGGAGTGACTCAGAATTTCAAAGTCGTCATTAACGATTCTACCGTGATTGATGATGATGCCAACTTCCTCACTGGCAACGCTGAGGCGAAAGGCGTGTATCGAGGTAAGGAAGTCAAACTGATGGTCACTTATTCAAAGAGTTTCTTTGGCGGGGAAAAGTTTACCGCCATGGTTTTCATAAGCAATGAACTCGCAGGCAAGTTCGACTTCTAATTTCTTATAAATCACTGCTCCCTCTACATTCATCGGAGATACTATCATGCAGTCTATCCAGAATCTCGGGCGGGTTTTCTGCCTTCTTGCCTTTCTTGTATTCACGCTGAGCGGTTGTGCAACCCTTTTTCATGGGTCAACTGACAAAATTGACTTCAGCTCCGATCCTGCCGGTGCAAAAGTTTACGTCAACGGTCAGTTGATGGGCAACACTCCCCTTCAGCTTAACCTTCAATCGAAGCACTCATATACCATCGAGTTTCGAAAAGAGGGATTTGAGAACCGCACAGTAGTCGTGAATTGCTCAGTTGGAGGAGGGTGGATTGTCCTGGACATCCTCGGGGGCCTCATCCCAGTTATTATCGATGCTGCAACAGGCGATTGGAACAGCCTTGACCAAGAGCACGTCAATGCAGCATTGGAAGCTCAGCAAGCGAAGTAGTTCCTTAGTGGGGCACTGCGCAAAACAAACGCCACCACGACGTTTGGTTCATTTGGTAAGGCGAGGTCGAAATCGAGGCGTCACCCAAAAAAGTACTCACTCA
>PMNP01000281.1 GCA_003161755.1 Ignavibacteriota bacterium
AACCTCGATAAGCAGATCCAGAGACTGCCGTCTTGCCATTAGACGACGGGGCAATTCCTCAAAGCATTCAAAACTACGCAAATCGAAAGAAAGAATCAACGAGAGCATCAGTTTTGGTGCATCCCCTTTTCTTCCCTTTTGCAAAGTGATAGACATAGCAGACCGCGATGGTTCGAAGACAAGGAATGCGCCTGCCTATTCTGCTCACTTGCAATCAATAGACTTCAGGCAAAACAGTGGCCTCATGATCGGCGACGTTGTCTGTCGACCCGACTGATTTTCGATGCGGTGATTTTTCTAGAAGATAACACGCAACCACTTCTTCAGCTACACGAGGAACAACTTGGCGGTGGACTCAGGCCGGTGAAAAAAAACGCAGAAGGGTGGATACTGTTTTTGAAATCCGAATCGACATTGAAGTTTTTTGTGGATGTCGCAGTGGGGCACTCATCAAGGCTGTCTTCGGGTTCAAGTCTATAAGTGGTATTAACGAAAGGAGATGAGACATTCTGTAACAAGAATTTCTCTCAATGAAATGACGTAAGAGGCCCTGATTAGGGGCTTTTCTAGTGCCAAATCCGGCTGTTTCGCACACTCCTTGACTTTCCCGAATAAATCCAATAGTTTTCGACAGCCCATGCCCCTCTTCGCTCGGCACGCTCTTGTCCAATAACGGGGATTCCTCCAATGTCCGTTCTTAGAATTCTTGGCGCAATACTTGTGTGCGCATTTNNTCTTGAACCCACTTCGACTCGCGGCGCAATCGAATGCCGGGAAATGGTCGCTTGGCATTCAGGGGGGCGCATCACTGTACATTTCGGACTATAACAAGCTTAAGCTCGGACCGGCAGGAGACATATTGCTCCGTTGCGGGCTTGGAAAGAACTTCTCCATCGGGCTCTTGACCGGCTATGAAGAGTTGAAGAGTGGCCAAGTCGCACCTGGCTTGGCTGTTACCGGAGATCCTTCTGTTTCAGTCCAATACATAAAGATCCGCACGGTGCCAGCCGCAGCAATTCTGACTTACGCATTTTCAAATTCAAAAGTCGTCCCTTATGTGTTTCTCGGCAGCGGGGCAATGGGATATCAGACGACGGTGAACAACACGTTGAAGTATCCAGACAAAATCAAGTTTGCTCCAATTGTGCCATTTGGTGTTGGACTCGAGACGTTCATTTCCAGCCGTGTAGCGTTGGCAGTTGAGGCGAGTGCACGGTGGATTCCCGATTGGGTTGACCTCCGCAAGAATACGTCGCAGGATGGATCGGTATCTGCGAAGGCTGGCTTACACTTCTATTTTGGCTCGTCTGATGATGACGATGATGATAACGACGGTCTTACCAATGCGGAAGAACGCAGGTATGGCACGGATCCCCATAACCCCGACACGGATGGCGACGGACTGTCTGACGGACTTGAGGTAAAGACGTACAGGACGAACCCGCTGAAACCAGACACAGACGGTGATGGTCTGACCGATGGGGAGGAAGTCTACAAGTATCACACTGATCCCACCCGAATGGATACGGACGGTGATGGTCTCTCTGACGGTGACGAAGTGTTGAAGTATCACACAGATCCGCTCCGGGCAGACACTGATGGCGATGGGTTGACTGATGGTGAAGAAGTGCTCAAATACCATACTGACCCGCTGAAAGTTGATACTGACGGTGACGGTCTTTCGGATTGGGATGAAGTCATGATTTACAAGACCGATCCGCGAAATCCCGATACCGATGGCGATGGATTGACGGACGGCGAGGAAGTAAAGCAATACCATACGGATCCCCTCAAAGCCGACACTGATGGTGGAGGGGTACCCGATGGAATCGAAGTGCACCGTGGAACGAATCCACTGGATCCCTCTGACGATAATCCGGTGACACCTCTCAAGTTGGAGCGCGGGAAGGCAGTGATTCTCAGGGGTGTGGAGTTTGAGACTGCAAGTGCGCGGCTTACGGTGAAATCAGAGGGAGTGCTGCAACAGGCTCTTGCAGCCCTTAAGGATAGCGTCAATATCCGGGTGGAAATAGCAGGCTACACGGACAACAAGGGGTCGGTCGCGAAAAACCTCTCACTCTCCATCAAGAGAGCTGAATCAGTGAAGCGTTGGCTTGTGACCAATGGCATCAATCGCTTGAGGCTTTCAACGGTCGGAATGGGTGTTAAGAACCCGGTTGCCTCCAACGCTACGCCTGATGGAAGGGCGAAGAATCGTCGGATTGAGTTCCACGTGAAGTAGTGGAGGGGGGAGCGGCGTTGACTTTCAGACGCATCTTCCTTACTTTTCATTGGTTCTGATGTACTTTTGCCAATGAGCGGAGGCAGGAAGTATTGCTTACGCGGTACGGGTACGATGTGGTAGTTGCGGCCGTGGTGATCGCCGTAGCGGTCTCGGCGGCCGCACTTCTATTTGTAGGGTGGAAGCCCGTGCGCATAGGGGTGCCGCTTGCCGCTGTGATCGCTGTTGCGTTTACACTCTGGTTCTTTCGTGATCCCGATCGCTTAATTCCGTCTGGCGAAGGCATAGTTCTCTCGCCGGCGGATGGGGAAGTTGTTCTTGTTCAACCTGTTTTTGAAACGGAATACCTCAAGAGCGAAGGAACACAAGTCAGCATTTTCATGTCACCGCTCAATGTCCACGTGAATCGTTATCCCATCTCCGGCACAATGGGGTATTTTCGCCATATCCCCGGCAAGTTCCTCGTGGCGTATGCCGAAAAGTCATCGACCGACAATGAGCGGACGTTGATTGGCGTGGAGAACGGGCGGATGAAGGTGCTGTTCAAACAGATTGCCGGATTTGTCGCCCGTCGGATTGTCGCCGAGGTGAAGGTGGGGGATCATGCCGTTGCGGGAGAACGCTTTGGCATGATTAAGTTCGGTTCGCGCGTGGATGTGATCATCCCGCGAAGTGCTGACGTAAAAGTAAAGCTGGGAGACAGAACCGTTGCCGGCGAAACAGTGCTCGCAACCGGTTCCTGACGTGCGATGATGCTGGACTTACGGAATATCTCATGAGAATCACCCGCGCCGTAGTTCCAAGCCTGTTCACAGTTCTGAACATGTTTTGCGGCTTCATGGCAATCATCCATGCCAGCAGGATGGAATTTGTGCCAGCATGCTGGTTCATCGTTCTTGCGGCGGGATTTGACTCGCTTGACGGGATGATGGCCCGGATCACAAAATCCGCGTCCCAATTCGGCGTGGAAATCGATTCGCTGTCGGATGTCATTTCCTTCGGTGCCGCGCCGGCATTCCTTGTCTACAAGCTTGCCCTTGGCGAACTGGGCGGCATCGGGATTCTTATCAGTTCTCTGCTGATGATCTTCGGCGGCCTCCGACTTGCACGATTCAATGTGCAGTTGACCGGGTTTGACAAAGAACATTTTACCGGTCTGCCAATCCCCGTCAGTGCCATCACTGTCGCGTCCTTTGTTCTGGATTACTACAGCGAAGATACGGGGTTGATTCCCGCAGCAGCGGCAGTTCTGCCGTATATGGTTATTGCTCTTTCCCTCCTGATGGTGAGCAAGGTGAAGTATGATACGTTGCCCAAGCCGTCCAGGAGATCATTTAAGAAGGAACCTTGGAAGTTTGCGCTGTTGTTGATCACTGTGGCGGCGGTGGCGCTCACTGCCGGGGCGGCAATCTTTCCGGCATTTGTCTTGTTCGTACTCTACGGAGTCATCCGGTCGGTGGCACTCTACGTGCGTCGGGTGAGTTCCCACCCCCATCCAAAGTTTGATGAAGAGGCCGCGGAGCCGACCCGGGCTGAACCATGATTAGGGAAGGGTCCTCAGTGTACCGCTCCAGGATACGTATCACGCTGCGTCCATCCATTCTCGACCCGCAAGGAAAGGCTGTCGGTCATGCGATAGCCACGTTAGGCGTCCAAACAGTGAAGGATGTCCGGATGGGGAAGTATATCGAGCTCACGGTGGACGAATCAAACGAACAAAAAGCACGTGCGGCAGTCGAAGAAGTATGCAAAAAGCTCCTCGCAAATCCGGTGATGGAGGATTACAAGTTCGATTTGGAGAAGGTCTGAATCTCTCATGGGCAGTCGTGCGATGAAATTCGGCGTGGTCGTATTTCCAGGATCCAACTGCGACTATGATGCGTATTTTGCCTGCAAAAAAATCCTCGGACAGGAAGCGGTGTTTCTGTGGCATAAGGAAGCCGACCTTCAAGGTGTTGACGCCGTTATTCTCCCCGGCGGGTTTTCCTACGGCGACTATCTGCGCTGCGGCGCGATCGCCGCCCGCGCCCCGGTGATGGATGCGGTGCGTGACTTCGCCGCTCGTGGCGGGCTCGTGCTCGGGGTCTGCAACGGCTTCCAGATCGTCTGCGAAGCCGGCCTGCTGCCCGGCGTGCTGATGCGCAATGCGCGGCTGAAATTCATCTGCCATGACGTGCACCTGCGGGTCGAACGCTCCGACACGGCGTTCACGCGCGGCTACAATGCCGGGCAGGTGATCCGCGTTCCGGTGGCGCATGGCGAGGGCAACTACATCGCCGACGGCGAGACCATCGCGCGGCTGGAGGGCGAGGGCCGGGTGATGTTCCGCTATTCGTCGCCGGACGGCATGATCGATCCGAACTGGAACCACAACGGCGCCATCAACGGCATTGCCGGGATCATCAACGAGCGCGGCAATGTGCTGGGCATGATGCCGCACCCGGAGAACTCCGTGGAGGCCGAGCTCGCAGGCGGCGCCGACGGGCGCGCCTTCTTCCAGTCGATGATCGACTCCCTGCGGACCGCGGAGGTGACGGCATGAGCGGCCAGGAGTACGTGAACCGGCTCGGCGATGTGGAGGCCGCCGTCAAGCTCGGCCTCACCGCGGACGAGTACGCGCACATCTGCAAGATCCAGGAGGGCGAGCCGACGTATGTGGAGCTCGCCATCTACTCGCTGATGTGGAGCGAGCACTGCAGCTACAAGCACTCGCGGCCCGTCCTGGGGACGCTCCCGACGCGGGCCAAGAACGTCGTCCAGGGCCCCGGCGAGAACGCCGGCATCATCGA
>PMNP01000259.1:0-741 GCA_003161755.1 Ignavibacteriota bacterium
GGGCGCGATTCCAGGCGTAAACACCGTTCGTTCTGTTACCAGCCGGGGTTCCACCGAAATCTCGTTGGGTCTCGATTGGGGAGCGAACACCCTGCAGACGCTTCAACTGCTCCAGGGGCGCATTGCCAACATCCGCAATTCCCTTCCTTCGACAGCGGCCATCCAGGCCGAGCAGATGACAGTGGCGGTGTTTCCCATCCTCGGTTACAGCCTGACCTCTGATTCCATCGACCTGGTTCATTTGCGCGACATTGCTCTCTATCAGGTTCGTCCTGCCCTCCTGCGCGTCAATGGCGTCGCCCGCGTTGAAGTGACCGGAGGCGATACACGCGAGTTTGTCGTTACTATCTCCCCTGCAAAACTCGCGACGTACAAACTCGATATCCGCCAGGTTGCCGACGCGCTTGCGAAAACAAACATGGTCAATGCCTCGGGCATGGTGTACAACAACTATCGGATGTACCTGTCGCTCGTATCCGGTTTGCTTCACACGGTGAGTGATATCCAGTCGGTGGTCATCGCAGTGCAAAACGGCGTGCCAGTCCGCGTTGCTGATGTGGCAGATGTTGCTCCCTCGACGGCGGACAGGTTTATCAGGACTACGGCTCACGGCCGGGATGCTGTCCTTATCAATATTCTCAAGCACCCAACGGGTAGCACGGTCAGAATTGGCCGCGATGTCAACGCCGAAGTTGCCGCTTTGTCTCTTCCTCCGGGCGTGCGTTTTGAAAACTTCTACGA
>PMNP01000259.1:765-8661 GCA_003161755.1 Ignavibacteriota bacterium
ATCATAGACGATGCCATCGTCGTGGTGGAATATGTGTTTGCGGCGCTTGCACGCAGGCGCGAATCGGGAGCTGGTGGCGATGAAGGGCTGGCGAACATCATCGGCCCCTCTCTTCGCGAACTGATGCCGGCAATCCTGGGATCAACTGCGAGTACGATCGTCATTCACATCCCTTTGGCATTTCTCGGTGGAGTGACCGGGGCATTTTTCGCGTCACTGTCGATCACCATGGTCATCGCCATGCTTGTGTCCTTCTTGCTCTCCATTTCCGTTGCTCCTCTTCTGTCCTCACGACTCTTGCGTGCGATCGACGTGGAGCATGCGATCCAACGGGAACAACAGGAGTCCCGGTTCAGCCAATGGTATACAGAGGCAATGCGAACAATGCTTCGCAAACGCTGGTGGGCAATCCCCGCGATGGTCTTGATCCTGGGGCTCATTGTCTATCTCTACGGACAGATCGGTAACAGCTTCATGCCGGAGATGGATGAAGGGGCATTCGTGCTCGACTACGCTTCACCGCCTGGGACGTCACTCGACGAGACGAATCGAGAACTGATGCATGTGGAATCGATTTTGCTCGCCACTCCGGAGGTGGCGTCGTATTCGCGAAGAACAGGTACTGAGCTCGGCTTCTTCCTGACCGAACCGAATACCGGCGACTTCCTGGTCAAGTTGAAGAGCAAACGCTCCAGGAATATTGATGAGGTGATTGAGGAAATTCGCAAACGTGTGGAAACGGAGCAGCCTGCGCTCNNCGTCGCCGGTCGAAATCAAGTTGTTCGGGGAGAACATGGCTTTGCTGGAACAGAAAGCAGGTGAGATCAAGGAGTTGATTGAGCAGGTGCCTGGAGTGGTCGATGCGTTCGACGGAGTGGTCGTTGCCGGTCCATCAATCACCATCCATGTAGATCCCGGCAAAGCAGCGCTTGCGGGTCTGACCGTGGAGGATGTTCGCGAACAAATGGCGGCGATTAACCAGGGAAGAGCGGAAACTGGCATCCAATACGGCGAAAAAGTTCTCGCCGTGAGAGTCCGCTTTCCGGCGGAATACCGGACCGACATCGGCACGATTCGAGGCATCCGGCTGACGAACTCCTCGGGTATTGCCGTTCCTCTGCAAAGCATAGCAGCCATCGAGATTACTCCCGGACAGGTGGAGATTCATCGCGAACGGCTCCGCCAGCTCGTGGCAGTGACTGCGAGAATCTCGGGAAGGGACTTGGGCCACACGATCGACGATATCAAAAAAACCCTCGCTGCGCATTTCGTCGTGCCGGCAGGCATGAGCCTCGAATACGGCGGTGTATACCAGACCCAGCAGGAATCGTTTCGCGGGTTGTTGCTCGTCGCACTCGCTGCTGTGACGCTCGTCTTCCTCGTGCTCTTGTTCGAATTCGGCGAGTTCGCCGTCCCACTGTCGATCTTCATTATTAATGTGCTCTCTCTTGCCGGTGTGTTTGGGGCGCTTTGGATTACCGGAGTGACGTTTAATATATCGAGTTTCGTCGGGGTCATCATGATCATCGGTATTGTCGCGGAGAATGCCATCTTCGTCATGCATGCCGAACGAAGTTTCCTGGCTTCCGGTCTCGGACTGGATGAGGCATTGATCAAGGCGTGCCGTGTGCGTACCCGTCCCATCCTGATGACAACGCTTGCGGCCGTCCTGGCCCTCTTGCCACTGTCGTTGGGGCTTGGAGCCGGATCGCAAATTCAGCAGCCCCTCGCCATAGCAGTGATAGGCGGTTTTTCGCTTTCCAGCCTGCTCCTCTTCTTTGGGCTGCCTGTGGTGTACCGACTTCTCAAACGCGGGTGACGTTTCGAATTTTACGTGAACGGGGGATTTGNNTATCACAACGATTCCCGCCTGCCGATCTGTCGTGAGAATTGTCACGAAGTCTCTGAATTCGCTTCTGTAACCTTGACGTTCGTTGTATCATCAATCACCACATGAGGGGTCATCTATGACTTCCATCTTTACATTATTGGGTCTGGCTGGAGTTGGAATCTTTGTTGCCCTATGGGCACGCGAGTTCTATGACAGAGTCACCATGAAGGATGCTATCATCCAGAAATCACACTCCAAGGTGTTTTTCTTGCTCGCAGGCGCTCTGTTTCTTCTCCTGGCGATGTTCCTCGTCCAAATTGGACCGCAGGAAGTCGGCGTGCTGGTCACTCCGTCTGGAATCAGTCAGGATCACCTCGAGACAGGATGGCATCTCGTCCCGCCGTGGACACACGTTGAACGAATGGACCGAACCGTTTGGGTCTACACATTCTCCAACAAGCAGGAGGAAGGGCAGCACAAAGGACCTGATGCGATATGGGTTCCTACGAAGGATGGGATCAAAATGGGAATGAACGTCAGCATATCGTGGTCGATTGATCCCGGCTACGCTCCGTGGATCCTCCAAAACGTCTCTGAGGCTGATGGAGGAAAGGACGGACGGTATCAGTGGATCGAAGAGAATTTCATCAGGGCAAAAGCTCAAAGCGCCATAGCACTCACGGTCTCCGAGTACACGCCTATCCAGGTGTACTCTGATAAACGAAGTGAGATCCAGGCGAACGCGGCAAAACGACTTGAGAGTGAATTGGCGGTGTATCACCTGCTTCTGAGACAGATCGATATCCGGGAGGTGTTCTACAATCCTCAATATGAGGAATCGATCAACAACAAGAAACTTGCTGAGCAGGAGGCACTTCGCCTGGTCGAGGTGACAAAACAAAAAGAGGAACAGCTCAAGCAGTCGGAGATCGACAAGAACATTGCGATTCAGCGCGCCGAGGGAGAATCAAAGGCGCTGCAGATCAAAGGGCAATCAATCTCCAACAATCCCAAGATCATTGAGCTTGAGTGGATCAACAAATGGAATGGTGAACTTCCCACGTATCTGATGGGATCCGGCCAGGGTGTGATGCTGGACCTTCGAAAGGACAAGTAATGGCATACCAATCCCCGGGGGTGCTCTCCAGCGCCCCGGGGNNCCGCCGACGTTACGGTTGTTGTTTCCTTACCAACACTCACCGATATCCCTTTGCCTGCAGCGTGAAGAGCTCAGCGTAAAGTCCGTTATGCGCAAGGAGCGAATCATGGTCGCCTTCTTCCGTGATCGTCCCATGTTGTAACACGAAGATATGTTCCGCCATGCGCACGGTGGAGAAGCGGTGAGAGATGATGACGGCCATTTTCCCCCTGGCGAGCGATGCAAAGCGCGTGAAGACTTCAAACTCGGCTCTGGCATCCAGGGCTGCGGTTGGTTCGTCGAGGATGATGACTTGGGCATCACGCATATACGCACGTGCGATGGCGATTTTCTGCCACTCTCCTCCCGAGAGTTCCACGCCTCCCTCGAATCGTCGGCCTAGCATCTGTTCATAGCCATTGCCCAGCCGATCGAGCAACGAGGAAGCAAGCGACTTCTCCGCGGCGGCAACAATCGAAGAGGGTGTTGCCACGGATTGCGTATGTTTGCCCTCCAATGACGACAGAGCAGACTGCCGCTCCTCAATCTCGTCGAAGTGGCCGCGGACATGATCGATCTCACCAACCCCGATGTTTTCTTCAAATCGGAGATCATACTGTACAAAATCCTGAAACACGACACCAATGGCTTTGCGGACTGACGCGAGGTTATAGGTGCGCAAATCGATGCCATCCAGCAGAATGCGCCCCTCCGTCGGATCGTACAGTCTGGCGAGCAGCTTTGTCAGCGTGGTCTTTCCGGCTCCATTCTCCCCCACAAGCGCGAACCGTTGCTCAGGTGCGAGCCGAAGATTGACATGACGAAGAGCCCACCGGTCTGTTCCAGGGTAGCAAAACCCAACATCCTCGAAGACAAATCCGGTGAGGATGGGGTTCGGTACAGGAGCCGCTCCCGGCCGCGAAGTAATGGAAGGTGTAGTCGCAAAGAAATCAAAGAGGTCTTTCAGATACAGGCTCTGCTCGTAGATGTCGCTTGCCCCGAGAAGGAGCCGCTGGATAAGATCACGACTTCGTGCGAACGAGCCCGCTAGAAAGGTGAGAGAGCCGACACTGATTCGGCCGGCGACAGCGTTGATGAGGATTACGACATAGGCACTGTAATATCCCGCAGTGCCGACAAGGGAAAGAAGACTACTCACAAGACCTTTTCTGAGGGAGAGGGACTTGTTCTCCTCATAGAAGCGCGATGAGATCTTACGGTAGCGGTCGATCAGCCATGGAGCAAGGCCATACAACTGGACTTCCTTTGCCGTCTCGTCGCTTGCGCCGGCATAGCGCAGGTAGTCGAGCCGCCTTCGCTCAGGCGTATATCGATACAACAGGGAATATTCGAGTGCAGCAAAATGTGTCTCTCCGAGGAATCCTGGAAGTACCGCAAGGGTAAGCAGGAGCAAGAGCCAGGGATTGTAGACGAACAGCGCAATGCCGAGAGATGCGAGCGTGAGCCCATCTTGCCCCATCCCCAGGATCTCGGCGAGCAGGCCTATTCTGTTGGTTGTTTGTCGTCGTGCCCGTTCAAGTTTGTCATAGAAGCCCGGGTCTTCAAATTGGGAAAGATCAAGAGAGGAGGCATGTTCCATCAACAGGATGCTGGTGCGATTGGAGACGAGATCGCCGAGAAGGCTCTCGACCAGCGACGAAGCTCTGGCGAGAAACTCCCCCGCGATGACGATGCCAATCTCGAGCGCTACGAACTCCCACAGTCTTCGTGGGTCGGCGGAAGAAGCTCGCATTGCGATAACAGTGTCAATAATGAGCTTGCCGATCCAGAGGGTCGCGACAGGTGTGACCGCACGAATGAGCCGCAACCCGATGGTTGTGCAAAGGAACCGGGGGTGGGTTTGCCAAACCAGACGGAGGTATGGTGGGATGAAGCGAAGCGCCTCGATCTTTTCACGAAACCGTGGCTTGCCATCACCGTTGTGTTGACTGGACCCTGGTGATTTTCCTGACCGACGAAGCCTTGGCACCATTTCACCTCTTTGATAAACATTGTTTCCAATCAACGTCTGCCGTTACCAAGTAAATTCCCCCCGTGAGACATATGATGCTGGCCTCGGCGGGAATAACCAGGCACAAGGGGAATAAACGGGGAATATTCCGTATTATGGTGGATTCATTGCATGGCAGCAGTCACCTTTCCATGTGTACTGGAAGAACCACGCTTTTCCCATGGAGGGCATAATGGCTACTGAGTCCGGTCATGGCTAAACGAGAATTGCTGATTGTAAAAAATGTGTCTCGTGAAGGGGCGGGACTCATAGAGAGCATCCTGCAGGAACGGCAGATCTCATACGCCATTGCTGATCTCGAAGCAGGAGATGCACTTCCGTCACCTCAGGGTTTCGCCGCGATCATGGTGCTTGGTGGTCCGGATAGCGCAAATGATGATACACCCAAAATGCGTCGAGNNGTCCCCATCATGGGAATCTGTCTGGGTCTGCAAGTGTTGGTGAAGGCAGCAGGAGGTGAGGTTTTCAAGAGCCCTCGCAAGGAGGTTGGTCTGCACACACCGGAAGGGGAGCGTTACCTCGTAGAATTGACTCCCGAGGGAAAGAAGGATCCATTGCTGAACGGCTTGGAGCCTGCGCTTCAAGTTTTTCAGCTGCACGGGGAGACGGTGCGACTGACTGATTCTATGGTACTTCTAGGAGCGGGAAATGATTGTCGGAACCAGATTGTCAGAGTGCAGCCGCGCGCATATGGTGTACAATGCCATTGCGAACTCACTGACGATTTGCTGCAAGACTGGCTGCGTGAAGACGGAGATCTCCGCGTATTGGATGGTGCTGCTGTCATGAGGGATTTTCTGAAGATTCGTGACGAGTACATAAAAGTGGGCCGTCGTCTCTTCGAGAATTTCTTTCGCATTGCCGGGTTGATGATCTAGGAGTGTCGTGCACGCTGTGGCATTGAGGCTAAGATCTGGTAGAATTGCAAACGTTTTGGTCCCTCAGCCAGAGGGGGGATATCGCATATTTGGCTGAAATCGAGTTCCTTTTGAACTTTCCTCTCTGAGGACCTAAACCATTTGCCCGCTTCCTTGTCAAATTACAGAACAATCGCCCAAGTTACGTTTCTGGCGGATTTCTTCTTCGGAACGATACAGCATTCTTAAAAAGGCGCAGCATGAAAAAAAAGTACGCATTTGCAGGCATAGGCATTGTGGTTCTGGCCGTCCTCTCGTTTTTTCTGTTTTTCCGCGGAAGCGCTCGCAAATACGACTTCCGGTTTGACAAAGTCAGCACGGGCGATATTACGATGGTCGTGACCGCAACGGGCACTGTCAATCCCGTTGTCTCTGTCGACGTAGGGACGCAAGTGTCGGGAATTGTGTCGAAGCTCTATGCCGACTACAATTCCGTGGTCAAGCAAGGACAGGTCATCGCTCAAATCGATCCCACGTTTCTGGAGCAATCGGTAAAGGATGCCGACGCCGCTCTTGACCGTGCCAAGGCACAGGACGCGGACAGCAAACGAACGCTGGCTCGGGAAAAGGCCTTGTTGGCCAAAGGACTCGACTCGCAGCTGAACTACGATGCCGCCCTCACGACGGCTGAATCCAACGCTGCGGCTTTGAAGCAGGCAAGAGCAACACTCGACAGGGCGAAGATCAATTTGGCATACGCGACGATTTATGCACCTATCAGTGGCGTGGTGATCAATCGTGCGGTCAATCTTGGCCAGACTGTTGCGGCGAGCTTCTCTTCCCCCACACTTTATACTATTGCGAATGACCTCAAGAAGATGCAGGTCGAGACGACTGTTGATGAATCGGATATCGGCAATGTCAGCATTGGGCAGGATGCAAGCTTCAGCGTTGATGCCTATCCGGAGGATTCATTCAAGGGGACAGTGGCACAGATTCGACTTGCACCGGTTTCAGTTCAGAATGTCATCAATTATACCGTGATCATCAGAGTAAACAATGACGACCTCAGGCTCATGCCGGGGATGACGGCGAACGTAAAGCTCGTCATATCGAGCGCGCACAATGCCCTCAAAGTTCCCAATATGGCTCTTCGATTTCAACCCCCTGGCGATTTGATTGATTCGACCAAGCTGATGGCGTCGCGTCAGGAATTTGGAGGAAGAGGAAGCGCTGAAGGGTCGTCGGGCACCTTCGATACTTCAAAGTCCAGGAACAGCACAACAGGGGCAGCCGCGTCGGGCAACAAACCGAATGACGGCGTCTCTGACGCCCGCAGAGCCATGTTTATGGCAGTGCGCGATTCCATTGAACGTAGTCGTGGCGGAAACATGGATCAAAATGAACTGATGACCGAAGTAAGGAAAGTCATGGCATCCCGAATGGGCGGCAATGTTTCAAAGCCCGTTGCGGAGTTGGTGCCTGCACCAACAGGCGACAAGGCAAACTATGGCATTACACCCCGGTTTCCGGAATACGAAAAGAGCATGGACCTGCAGCCACATCACGTGGGACGGGGGCGGATATGGGTGCTGAACGCATCCGGGAAACTCGAGCCCTTATCCGTGCGCACCGGAGTGACTGACGGCAGGTTTACGGAAATCACATCCTCATCGCTCAAGACCGGCGACCAGATCGTCCTTGGAGCTTCGGCAACTGGCGACGCTGTTGCAGATACGAAAAGTCCGCTTACAGGCGGCCAAGCCCGACCTGGCGGTGGAGGTTTCCGATGAGTGCCGACGTTACTCAAGAATCTTTGAGCAGCAACGGCCATCCTCTCATCCAGATCGAGCATCTGGCAAAGACGTATCTCCTGGGGGAGGTGGAAGTTCATGCATTGCGGGGCGTTTCCCTGGAAATCAAAAGGGGAGAGTTCGTTGCGATCATGGGTGCATCGGGCTCCGGGAAGTCAACGGTGATGAACATCCTGGGGTGTCTTGACAAGCCGACACGAGGAACGTACATGCTGGAAAATATC
>PMNP01000283.1 GCA_003161755.1 Ignavibacteriota bacterium
ACAAACGTGGTGAACGGGGATCGAATGTCAGAAAGCTCGTATCGTGTGCTCCTCGCAGCAATCGATTAAGCTCATGGAGTTTCCCGCGCTTTCGCTCCCACCCCATCCATTTTTGTTCTCGTTCATTCCACAAGCGTTTTCGATGAAGAAGAAGGAACCGATCACCGGTGGCGATCGGCTGGTGTCGCTTATTCAGGCGCGCAATGCCGTCGATGGCAACGTCGAGAAGTTCCACGTCACCCTCTGCATTCTCTGTTGCTGAATCCATCCAGTCCGAAAGGAGTGCAAAGCGGAGGTCGCCATCGATGTTTGCCAAAAAATGAACCTCCAGCCGTTCGATTTGTTCCTCGATCTCATCGCGGGTTGNNCCGCTGGAACCCCGTCGGGGAGCTCCAGGCCGGGCAGCGCCTTGGGGCCAAACCGATTTGTAATCCAGTGGTTCACCAGAGCAACAGCCACATCCGATAACGGGATGACCGCAAAAAGGGTGAGGAGGATAAGATCGTATCGGGTTGCCCCTGTTTTCGCGAAGCCGAGCAACGGCAAAGCAAAAAGAAGGCCGCCGACAATTGCAATCGCCACCATGTATCCGCGCATACCCGTGCCCGCTACCGTGCGGTCAAATCTTAACCTCAAAGGGACACGAAACGCAATTTGTTTTTCAAAATTCAAGCGTCCCTTTGAAATGAGGTAATACCCGGGGTCGTGTTCCGGGCAGTCTCGATCACCGGCTCCTGCGGCTNNCGATTTCCGTTCTTCCCGAACCTCTTGCGAGCTCTTCAATGGCATGCCGATAACTGTCGCGAGTCGAAAACTCCATTGCCGCAAAACCATTGCTAGCACGCAAGAGAGCATCCACAAGACTCACGCTCTCGAACAACTTTGTCCAATCGACGGAAGACATGAGGCGCATGCTTGTAATGATATTGCGGACTGTGACATTCATCGCCCCTTGAAACAGATGTTCTTCGTTGACAATCTGCTCTGACGTCGTTCCCTGAGAGGTCAAACGATCGTCCAACCACTGAAGCGCGGGTGTTACTGCGGGATCCTGGTCCCTAAGACGTTGGATGAGTTGCACTGCAAATGGTGTCGGCAAACGGATTCCGGAGAACCGCCTGAGAGCGATATCGGGAAGTTCTGCCTCATGGATGCCGGTGCCTAGCAGACGATCAGCAATGCCGTCGGCTTCCTGGCGCTCGGCCCGGCTTGTCACAATGCGTTGTGCGGAGCGGCGCAGGTTTTCCACAAGGACGATACGAATAGTGATTGCCACTGCCCAGAGCTCTCCGATCGTGAGAGGCTGCACGCGCTGATAGGCGCGCACAAAGCGGGTCAGTGTCTCAGGATCAAATCGACTGTCCGTATGGGCGACAAATGCCCATGCTATGCCGAATACACGAGGATAACCTTCAAGCGGTCCATCCGCGAGCTTTGGAAGCTGGTGATAATAGCTTCGAGGGAGGTCGTCATGGATTTCGCGAATCTGCTCATCCACAACGTGAAAATTATCGACCAGCCATTCCGCTGCCGGCATGATGACTTGTTCTTTGCTGACCGCTTCAGCGATAGAGCGATACGCTTGGAGCAGCACGCGCCCGTTGTCTTCAAGTCGTGCCACCAATGGCCGGCCGGCTTCGGGCTTCGCGGTGACCCGTTGGGCGGTCGCGAGGCTCTCTGCATGCTGCTCGAGCCGCTCAATGCTGAACAGCTCGCTTCGAATCGGCTCTTCATGATCGAGCGGGAAGATTCCCCGCGAATGCCGAAGAGCCTGAAAGAAAGAATACCTCACATTTGCCTCTCTGCTTAATGAAGACGCACCCAATATCCATAAAGGAGAGGGGTTAACGTACGTACCACAAGCCGATAACGCTGGATGCCCAAACGACAAGTGCTAAGCGCGTCACGATGTCTGCTGTTCTTCTCACACTACCTCCAACGAGATGTAGAAGGACGTACAATTGCGTCTTTACAGTGAAAACCCGACTTGAGCGTTGATCAATAGACGTCCCCTTCTCTGAATCGGGAAAAAGGGAGTCAGTTCAAGACCTGCATTCATTCTCTTGATGAATCCGAGGTCGCGAATCCTTGTCAATTCGACCAAGTCCAGAAAGAGCGAAAGCGCAAAACCACCACGGCCGATACCCACATCGATCGGGGATTCGACCCCAAACGTTCCCATGCCAACGCTGATTGGAAAGCGATTGCCGGACTCTGCATTGACGAAGTACAATCTCAACATTGCACTGGTATTCCCATAGTCGATGGTATCCCTTGCCTGCGTATCGTATAGCACTTTTGGGATGCCGAGAGAAAAACCAAGCTCCATCGTCGGGCCTTTTACGCGGAAATAGCGCGTCACGGAATTTGTTCCGTCAAAGGCGCCAATTCNNGTTCCGGATTGCCATGACTTCGAAATGTCACAACTCGCCGTTCGATCGTTTGCGTCGTGGTTCCATCCCGCAACTGGACTGTCGTGTGAACCGTGACAAACTGTGGTCCCATTCTCGCGCGAATACTATCTCGCTGGAACACTACCCGAAGAGTGCGAATCTCTTCGCCGTTCAGCGTGACTGCAGTATGGGGATCAATGCTGCCATCCACAGGGTCTATGCCCACATAGGCGCTGAGTCGTTCAACAGCTTGATATTCATCCACTTCCACAACGCGACCGGTCTCGTACAGGTAATGCTTGCCTTTAGCACCAATTATCCTGAGGAGAATGGGATATGAACCCGGCGTGACATTGCTTGGGATGACGGCCACAAATTCATCGTCTCCGACCGGTGTGAGCTTCATCCCATCAATGGAGACAATGGGAGTGATGGTGGCCGTTGTAGTATCATCCGTTCTTTGAATTAACAGGTGAAGGGTATCGTCGGGAAAGTACNNCTTGTCACGGCCGATAAATGTCAGGAAGCGGGTCTCCGGTTATCCCTTTGCAGCCGTTTGTTAACCGGCTACTCGCACCTGTGCCGGGCGAAGCAATGCTGTATTCCAGCGATAGCCGCGACGGAACTCATCGACTACGGTCCCGGGTTCACTCCCTTCATCTGACGCGATCGCCACGGCTTCGTGCAATTCGTGGCTAAATGGTGCGCCTAGGCTTTCAAATGGGACGACTCCGTGCGACTTTAGGAGCGTCAGACATTTGTGATGGATGATGCGCACCCCCTCCAACACGCGCTGTTCTTCGTTGCCGCCCCACGCGAGTGCTTTCTCCAGATCGTCGATGATGTCGAGAAGCGGGAGGAGGAGTTCGCGCTTGCCTTCCTCCGCAAACTTGTTGCCGTCACGCTCAATGCGGCGGCGATAGTTCTTAAAGTCCGCCAATGTCCGCAGATGACGGTCACGCTCGTTGCGCAAATCGTCCCGCAAGTTCTCAATATCCTCCTGCAGATTCGCCGGTGGCAACAGATGTTGATTCTGCTCACTCACAAGAGTCGACATGCTGCAACTCCTTATCACTGGTTAGCTGACTTTGACAATCTGTTTTCCGAGGTTATCTCCGGCGAATAACCCGATGAACGCTTTCGGCGCATTCTCTAATCCCTCGATGATGTCTTCGGTGTAGACGAGTTTATGCTCCGCCAGCCATTGTGCCAGTTGATGTCTTCCCTCATCAAAACGGGCTGCATAGTTGCTGACAAGGAAGCCTTCCATGCGGGCGCTGCGGGAGAGCAATTGCGGCTGGATGCGTGGACCCGTTGGAATCGATTCGCTGTTATAAAGGGAGATTTGTCCGCACAGGGGAATCCGGGCGTGATTATTGATTCGCGAAAGTACCGCGTCCGAGATAGTGCCTCCGACATTATCAAAATAGACATCCACGCCATTGGGACACGCTTTCTCCAAGGATTGCTTCAGATCAGGGACAGTCCGATAGTTGATTGCGACGTCAAATCCCAATTCCTCGACCAGGTACCGAGTCTTTCTGTCCGAAGGCGCAATACCTATGACGCGGCATCCGTGTATACCGGCAATTTGCCCTGCAATAGTCCCGACAGCTCCGGCGGCACCGGAGACAACGACGGTTTCGTTCGGCCGTGGTTGACCGATTTCAAGCAACCCGAAATATGCCGTGAGTCCCGGCATGCCAAGCACACCCAATGCTGTGCTTACTGGAGCGATGCCCGGGACGATCTTTCGAACGTCGCTTTCCTCTGCGACAGAGAATTCCTGCCAGCCAAGGTTGCCGACCACGACATCGCCCTTCTCAAAACTGTCAGACTGTGACTCGACGACCTCTCCCACGGCCCCTCCGTTCAAGACCTCGTTGAGCTGAAAGGGTGCGATGTAGGATTTACCATCGTTCATCCTTCCTCTCATGTACGGATCGACGGAAAGAAATCGTGTCCGCAATAATACCTGTCCGGCCGCCAATTCAGGAACGAACGATGTCACCATCTTGAAACAGCCTGGATCCGGTACACCGATCGGTCTCTTCACGAGAAGAACCTGTCTATTGAGCTGTTGTTGCATTGCGCCTCCACGGCTCTCGGACTGGAATGAACTGGTCTACGAGAGGAAGTGCTTTCTGACAGTGGCTGCAATCTGGTGGTCAGTCATCTTGTCCACCGTTTCGACGCCAACGATATGTCCGCCGAGTGCCTGCCCCTCAAGGCGTGATTTGAGCTCACCTTTTGCCTCGCCCGGGCCGAGGATCAGAATGGCATCGGCATCGCGTATAAAAGAGACTACCCTGTCGTAATACTTGTCAAGATGTCCCGTGAATCGCCTGTCTCGTTGATCTTCCCCGGAGACTTCCGTCGCTCCCCCTGAATATCGGACATGTTTTTCCATACCCGATACGATCCGACTGGTCTTTTCTGTCTTGTCAGTGAGATTGACAATGACGGCCTCCCGGTGGTCTATCCATAATCCGACGTTACTCTTCATGGGTCCTCCATAAGTCATTCAGAGCGCCAGGGTTGATCGATCTGAATCGCCTGGCTTGGGTAGTGGGACAAAGTAAAAACCCCCTCCTGCAACTCTTGAGGTCGAAGGAAGGGGAGAGTGCATCGTCGTGCTCTTATCGTTCGTGTTTGTTATTGGGTTCTTGCTTCTGCCCCTCTTGAGTGTGCTGGCTTGTCCCTGGTTGTGATCGCTCGCCCTGGCCGCCCTGCCTTGGTGGGGTTGTACCCTGGGGTCTTTGATTCTCCCCGACATTTCTGGTTGGATTGGCGGTCATCGGTCGTTTGCCTGCGGTGACCTTCGAGACCGGTTGGACGTCTTTCAATTTCACCACCCTGGTTGGAGTCGGAGTTTGTCCATTGCCAACTGGCCTCTGGACTTGTGGCCTGTATATCTGCAATTCGCCATTGCTCAGGCGATGCCCCGGTTGATCATTTTCCCGAATAGCAACCGAAACAATTGGTGCCCGGGCAACCTTTTGGACGGCATTTCTGTCGGGACCCGCAATGTAGGAGACATTGCGTTGGCTGTCTTTCCGCGTATCCAATATCACCGTTGACGTATTGATGAGTGTAACATTTCTGGATCGATTGACATAATGCTTGCTCACGTCTGCGTTGGACATATCTCGATCCCGGACAAATATCCAACGGTCGTTCTGTTCATGATAATCCCTGCTTAAGGCCATGTTCATGCTGATCCCGGGTCGTAGCGGTGCCCAGCCGTAGTAACCGGGAGAACTTCTCCAGGAAACCCAGGCAGGACCCCATTCATTATCAGGAACCCAAAACCAGCCGTAGGCATTGTTGCGGTCCCATCGGCCATAATGGAACGGTGCCCAACCCCAGGGGTAGTCCGAGACCCATGTCCAGCCGTCATCGGTGTATACCCAGTGCCCGGCAGTTGCATACGGAGTGAATCCCTGTTCAACCTTGGGCATCCAAACATATCCGTATTGCGGATAGTCTACCCATGATCCGTAGGGACTCAACTGATCATAAAACACTTGAAAACTGACGGAAGCCTGTTGCGCCGATGCTTCATTCGGAGCTATAACCGTGCCCGNNCAACCCGGCGGTGATCCCCACGACGCCTCCGCCAAGCATCCACAGGGCCTTGTCAGTCGCTGCACCTGTGAAGAGCCGGGAAACGTCGGAGCTGAATGCATCCGATGCATTTATGCCGAGGATGAGAAACATGATGCCACCGGCAAGGAGCGTGAAAGAAACCGCCTTAATCATTGAAATTCTCTCGATGGTGCGTTCCATTTGCGGCCTCACGAAAAAGTCAAGCTGTTCGTCGTCCGCTTATGAGGTTCACAAGAACGACGATAATGGCGATTACCAGAAGAACGTGNNATAAAACCGCCCATGGTGTAGGATGTCACCAGCCCGAGGAGCCACAGGACGACGAGGATAATTGCGATAGTATATAACATTGGCGGTACCCTTTCCTTGTTAGACGTGTAAGTCATTGGTGTTGCATATCCACTGCATGTCCAAACGATCGCTCGCTTGAACCCGATCCCCTTCTGTGAGCGGGACCTTTGTTCTAAACCTTCTATAAGGTACCGGGATGGACCGCTTGATGAATCATCTGAAAGGATGAAAGAGTAGTTAACCCCTTCTTCCATGTGATTTTTTTTCATCTGCGGGGGGGACATAATCCGCCTGCGGATGAACCACGATTCGTAGGTGTCCCTGATGAACGGGATCGGAGGTTGCAGAGGGGACCCGAGCACTCCAAGCGTCTTGAATTTATGGGGCGGTGTGGTTTCCGACCCAGGCTGCGAAGGCTGTCATGAATCCCTGGAGAAACGTCTTGGTCGAATCATCTGCAATTGCTCCGTTGGCATCGAGGAGTTTCGCAGCACCGCCGACATACGCTTCGGGTTGCGGCATTGTCGGGACGTTTATAAACACCAGCGATTGTCTTAGGTGATGATTTGCCCCAAATCCGCCGAGCGCTCCCGGCGAGACACTGACAACANNATCGGGATCCAACGTCAATGGCATTCTTGAGGACGGCGGGAACTGACCGGTTGTACTCGGGGGTAACGAAAAGCACACCATTACATTCTTTGAGTTGATCACGAAACTTCGTCCAAGAGGAAGGAGGCGTGTCCTCGAGATCCTGGTTGTACATTTGCAGATCGCCTATCTCGAGGATTTTAAACGTCAACGACGCTGGCGCGAGCGCGATGAGAGCCTTTGCCACCTTTCGGCTGAAGGATTCTTTTCGAAGGCTCCCGACAAGTACAGCAATCTGTTTCATTGCCATTTCAATCTCGCTTTCTTACACTTCGCCAATCAAGACCGCTTCCACCGGGTTGTGCCGTGCCATTACTTTGCGAGTCCGATCTGTTTCATGTACGTCATGTTGTCCCAAAACAGGTGTTCTTCGACAATGACGCCGTTCTTCCACAGAGCAATAGTCGCCATCGGCATTTTGAATGCCTTGCCGGTTGGTTGAAGAAACTTGCCATTTCCTATGGGCATGGGTTTGGTGAATGTGCCCTCGAACACCCCCGTCACGGCCGTGAACTGACCAGACCCAAATCGGATTGGATGTTCCTTAATTCTTGTATCGGGTGCATAGACAAATAGCGCTTTCAGATCCTGAATATGAATGTCGATGCCCTGGGTCATGTGTCCATCCGGCCAATAGACTTTCACGTCGGCCGCGTGGCTCTCATGCAATCTCGTCCACTCCTG
>PMNP01000009.1 GCA_003161755.1 Ignavibacteriota bacterium
ACCTGCTTTACCGCGGCGACCCGCTCTTGCGCGGCTTCGACGCGGATGTGCGGAACTTCGTCGGCGCCGAACTGAAGAAGAAGGGCATCCTTACGGATCAGGGAGGATTCTTGTGGGGTCTCCTGGGATCAACCACGGTGCTGGCCGACAGCATTGATGAGTCCTCATTCGCGCCACTCGACAAAACATCCAATCAGTCCATACGGGTCGAAGGCAAGATTGATCAGATCCTTCCCAACCGAAGGGCCAGTACATTTGCGATGGCGAAAAGTGATTCGGCTCTGACAATCCTGAGTCCATCACAATTCTGGAAGCAGAAGTATCTCGTGATAGTCGTGGGAGGCTGAGCGTATGGCAAAACGGCTCCGGTCGAAATGCCGGGGCCGTTTCCGTTGTTGCACGGCTCATGGTTTTGAGGAACGATGTCTGGTCATACTCCCGGATCAAAATCCCCGAAATTCCTTCTCTTTCCCAGTCCGAAATATTTTTTTTGTCGACCCCTTTCCTTTTTCAAAACAGAAATCTATATTCACGCATACCCTTGTGAGGAGTTCCTTGTGAATAATACCGGCTTGGCTGTCTCGCCAAGTGGAAAACTTGTACCTTTCCACAAAAGTCCATTGGTCGCCATCCTTGATGATGAACCCGTAATGCTCGAGCTGATGTCGGGGGAGTTGGCGGAGAACGGATTTCAGACGATCACGTATTCATCAAAGGATGAGTGCCTGGCTCAACTGTCGCGGACACTTCCCGACGTGATCATCTCGGACATCGTTGCGCCAGGGATGAGCGGCATTGACTTTCTCCGCGTGATCAAATCACACTCCCGCTTCAAAGACATTCCCGTCATGATCATCAGCGGCAGCATCCCTGATCGCAAAACTGAAGCCATGCGACTAGGAGCGTTTGCATGCCTGCCGAAACCTCTCGATCTCAACTCGATCGTTCGAACAGTTCGAAGGGCAATCGAAGAGTTGTGAGGTGATAGACCATCAGCACTTTCATTCCTTGCCATGAAATGACTCACTTTCTGTTGTGTCAGTCCATCACAAGTGTGATGGTCCCGACAAAAATTTGGTCACCCCAAAAACGCCACAATTCGCCTGCTTTTCGAGCATTATTCCTCGATGTCCTTTCATCGTTACCTTTGTGTCACACATGTCAATTGATTGTAATCACAACATCTTACCCTTGCTGCCCAGATATTGTGCATGAGTGATCATAGTTCTGTTCCAGCAACAACAAGCAAAGAGAGTCCCCAAATGAAAAGCATCCGATATGCCGGAACACCGGCGATGCTGGCAGCGGCAATCCTCATGCTCTCGGCGTTCTCCCAGATGGCGTTTAGCCAGGCAACATTCCAAAGTGCAGGCAGCGGCCCGTGGAACGCAAGCGCTACGTGGACGATTCTTTCCGGATCTGACGCGGACGGCATTCCCGACGCGGACGATATTGTCACAATTCGCAATGGTGACAACATTACTGTTTCCGTCAGCGATGCCGCCTGTTCCTCCCTCACTGCAGCAGCGGGATCCACAATCACGATTGCATCCGGAGGAGTTCTTCCTGCGGCAAACTCCTACGCTCTTAACTCCCTGAGCACAACGGTCTTTTCTGCGGCCGGCGCCCAGACTGTACGGGCAGGAGTCATCTATGGTAATCTGACGCTTGCAGGGAGCGGAATAAAAACCGTTGCTCCCATTCCCAGCGACACGACATTCATCTCCACCGGAACGCTGACCGTTACCGGGAGCGGAGTCACGTTCGACGTTTCCACAAACATCCTCCACATCTATTTCCAGGGGAATGTTATTGTGGACCCGGGCTGTACGCTCGATGCCTCGGTGGGGATCGTTGTGGTGATCTTCAGCGGCTCGCAGTTTGTGAATAATGGCACGTTTCTTACCAGCAATACCCCAGGCTTTGGTTACACGCCTTCCGTGACGTATGTGAACACGACAGTGACGAGCTCCTCGCCTCTCACATACTATGATTTGATCGTGAATGGAACGATCTCGGCGGCAAGCAACATTACCGTGACGCGCAATCTCACCATCATGCCCAGCGGTGTGTTCAACGCAGGGAATGGCCTGATCCATTCTGTCGGTGGCAATTGGACGAATGGCGGCACATTCAATTACGGAACCAGTACAATTCAGCTTCAAGGGCCGGACGCGGCAGTACAGATCGTCGGCGCCAGTTCATTTTACAATCTGGTTCTCAATAATCCCAAAGGCGCAGCGTTCACTGGTACCGTCACGATTGTCAACGGCGGCTCTCTTTCACTTGTCAGTGGCTCCATCTCCACGGGAAGCGCTTCGCTGGTCATCAACAACACCAATCCCAACGCATTGCTTCTCGACACCAATCGGATATCCGGAACAGTGACGCGCGCAATCGCAGCTGTGTCTACATCGACATACAGATTCCTGGGCGCCAATGGCTATGTGATCCCTAACGGCACGGGCAATCCGACGAGTATTACGCTTACAGAGCATCCCGGAACGAATCCGCCAAATCTCTCACCCACGGCAGACACGAATGCCATAGCCAAGCGCTACATCACCTTTACGGCGGTTGGGCAAGGCGCAGGATTTGCCTGCACCCTTCGGCTTCCCTATCTCCAAAATGAGGTGCGACAATTTGAAGCATTCTATGCCCTCTATGGCTATGGCGCTTCAGGTTGGGCAAATCTGGGATTCTCGTCGCGTGATTCAGCAGCGAATTATGTTGAACAGAGCGGGATCTCCGGCTACAGTCAATTCGCGTTTGCCGAAGATGGAGTGCCTCTTCCGGTTCAGCTTTCTTCCTTCGCCGCATCCCTGCTGACTCACTCGAGCGGCGTCAAACTGACCTGGACCACTGCATCTGAAACGAACGACTACGGCTTCTTCGTTGAACAGAGCATTGGGACACTGGACGATTTCGAAGATCTCCCCGGCGCATTTCTTCCCGGGCATGGAACGACGACGAGCGGATTTTCCTATAGCTGGACCGTCGATAACCTGACTCCCGGCATCTACTATTTCAGATTGCGCCAGGTGGATCTTACCGGTGAGACGCACCTTTCAGAGCCAGTGAGAGTGGAAGTGAAGATCTTGACGGCAGTCGGCAGAGACCAGGCACGTGCAACGTTTGCCCTGGATCAAAATTATCCAAATCCCTTTAACCCAACCACGACAGTTCAGTTTTCCGTCGACAAGTCCGCACCGATATNNACGCTGCGGAAGATGCTGTTGTTGAAGTGATACCTGCCAACATCATTGTATGAGGAATGCAGAAGGTTTCTGATTGCCCCGGATTTGACTCTCAGTCAGGTCCGGGGTTTTTCTTTCTGTTGCGCACAATGGTGAATCCTTCTATATTGAACTTTCATTGTTCATCCGGCAGACCACTTCCAGAGAGCCGTCCATGGCAACGCATCCGTTCTCCAAGCTTCTTGCCCAGGTACCCTCAATACTCAAGAAGGGGGAACGCCGCATTGAAGTGTCCCCCCAGTTGGCTGCTGCTGCTCGTGCCGATGCGCAAGCCGTTCTCTCCGGGCTCAAATCGTCCCCTCGAGGGCTGACTGAACCGGAAGTCGAGGTTCTCCGGGAGACCCATGGAGTAAATGAGATTGTTCAGGAGGTTCAACATGGAGTCGTCTGGCGGTTGTTGATGACGCTGCGCAACCCCCTGGTCATCCTTCTGAGCGTATTGGCGGCAATTTCCTTTGCCACAGGCGATCTCCGGGCGGGAATTGTCATGTGCCTGATGGTTCTTCTTGGCGTGCTGTTGAAATTCGTGCAGGAGAGCCGCGCCGATTCGGCCGCAGCCCGGTTGAAGGCGATGATCAAAGTGACCGCCACAGTGATTCGCGATGGTGCAGCAAAGGAGATCCCGCTGAGAGATCTGGTGCCGGGAGATGTGATCACACTCTCTGCCGGTGATATGATTCCTGCCGACGTTCGTGTCATCACCTCCAAAGATCTTTTTATCACCCAAGCGAGTCTCACCGGCGAATCCCTCCCTGTGGAAAAATTTGATGCCCCAGAGACTCGGCAGGGCATTTCCCCCCTTGAATTTTCCAGTATCTGCTTCCTCGGCACCAGCGTGNNTAATAAAGCGCTTTACCTGGCTTATGATCCGCTTTATGATGGTGATGGTCCCCCTCGTATTTCTGATCAATGGTTTTACCAAAGGAAATTGGGGAGAGGCGTTCTTCTTTGCGTTGGCAGTGGCCGTTGGACTGACGCCAGAGATGCTTCCCATGATCGTGTCTGTCTGTCTCTCCAAAGGCGCGATGCTCATGTCGCGGAAGAAAGTCATCGTGAAGCGGCTCAATTCCATACAGAATTTTGGCGCGATGGATGTGCTGTGCACNNTGCACGGACAAGACCGGCACCCTTACGATGGACCATGTCGTCCTTGAGCGACACTGCGATGTGGTTCGCAAAGAAGACGAGATGGTGTTGCTGGACGCGTACCTGATAAGTCATTTCCAGACTGGTTTGAAGAATGTTCTCGATCGGGCTATTCTTGAAAAGCATGATATCTACACTGATAAGGGTGTCGATAGTTACAAGAAAGTCGACGAAATCCCGTTCGATTTTCAGCGAAGGATGATGTCCGTCATCGTTGCGCAGCCAACTGGAGGCAACAGACTCCTCACCAAGGGCGCTCCGGAGGAGGTGTTCCAGCGGAGCGCATGGTTCGAGCTCGACGGCGAAGTTCTCCCGATGGATCAGATTCTCATCCAGGATCTGCGAAACGAATATGAGCGGTTAAGCGGCGAAGGATTTCGTGTCCTTGCCGTGGCATATAAAGATGCCGGCGTAAAGGAGGTATTCTCCAAATCGGATGAAACGGAATTGGTGCTGAGGGGCTATGTTGCATTTCTTGATCCCCCAAAGGAAAGCGCACGACCCGCCATCGCCGCCCTCCAAAACCACGGTATTGTGGTTAAAGTACTGACCGGCGACAACGACCTCGTCGCCAAGCACGTCGCCGATCTCGTGGGGCTGAAGGTAGACGGGATCCTGACCGGCGACCAGATGCGCAAGCTCACTCACCCCGCGCTGGTGGCGCGCGTGGCACGGACGACGATCTTCGCCCGAGTCGACCCGGACCAGAAGCTGCAGGTCATACGGGCGCTGCGCGAGTCCGGCGCGGTCGTGGGCTACATGGGCGACGGTATCAACGACGCGCCGGCCCTCCACGTCGCCGACGTAGGAATCAGCGTCAGCAACGCAACGGACGTGGCCCGGTCCGCGGCCGACATCATCCTCCTGAAGCGCAGCCTGGCATCCATCAGCCAGGGCGTGACCGAGGGTCGCCGCACTTTCGCCAACACGCTCAAGTACATTCGCATGGGTACCAGCTCCAACTTCGGCAACATGCTCAGCATGGCCGGTGCGGCGCTGCTGCTGCCGTTCCTGCCGATGACGCCGGGCCAGATCCTGCTCAACAACCTGATCTACGACGCGTCCCAGACGGCGATCCCGACCGACACGATCGACCCGCTGGTCGCCGCCGTCCCGGCCCACTGGGACGTCCACGCGATCCAGCGCTTCATGCTGATCTTCGGGCCGATCTCGTCGCTCTTCGATTACGCGACGTTCGGGGTGCTGCTGTGGCTCCTGGGGGCGAACGAGAAGGCGTTCCACACCGGCTGGTTCGTGG